>JACQBB010000389.1 GCA_016194625.1 Elusimicrobiota bacterium
CGTGCCGTCGGTCGAGAACGCCGCCGCCGCGGGCCTGCGCGTCGTAGCACCGCGCCGCGAAGATCCCCGCGGGGCGCTGGCCGCCGCCCGCGCGCTGGCCGCGCCGCTGCGCACCGCCGAGCAGCTCGCGCGCCTGGCCGCCGCGCCGCGCGCGGAAGGGGAGACCTTCCGCTTCGAGCTGATCGGCGACGCGGAGCCCGGCCGCTTCTGGTTCAGCCGCGCGCTGTTCAACCGCGACAAGAGCGCGTTCTGGAAGCTGCTGCGCCGCGCCGACGCCGCGGGCGCCGACTTCATCGTCCAGCTCGGCGACATGGTCAGCCGCGGCGTCCTGCGCAACTTCCTCGAGTTCTTCCGGCGCCTGCGCGCGCACGCCCCGGCGACGCCGTTCCTCACCGTCATCGGCAACCACGACCGCCGCAGCCCGCACGGCGTCTCGGACGACCGCGTCTACCGCGAGCTGTTCGGCGGCACCGACTACGCGTTCGCGCGCGGCGGCTGGCGCTTCGTCGTCGTGGACACCAGCGCGGGGCGCCTGACCGCGGCCCAGCTCTCCTGGCTGGCGCGCGCGCTGGACGGGCGGACGCCGACGGTCGTCTTCACGCACATGCCGCCCGCCCCGCTCGGCGAGTGGACCGATTTCGGCCGCAAGGGCGCCGGCGGCTTCCGCGAGGGCGCGCGCGAGTTCATGCGGCTGATGTCGGAGCGCGGCGTGAAGCGCGTGTACGTGGGGCACGTCCACGCGCTCGACGCGCTGGAGCGCGGCGGCGTGCGCTACGTGCTCAGCGGCGGCGGCGGCTCGCCGCTGTATCCGGGGCCCGTCGCGCGCCGCCTGCACCACTCGCTGACCGTCGAGCTCGGCCCCGGCGGACGCGTCGAAGAGACGGTGCGTCCCCTCGACGGTCCGCCGCACGCCCTTTAGCCGCGGCTAGTCGCTCGCCGCGGTGTCCACCGTCTCCCCGACGCCGGTCAGCTCGTGGAACAGAGACACCAGCCGGCGCCGGCCGACGGGCTTGGTCACGAAGGCCGTCCCGCCGACCTCCATGTTGCGCAGGAAGTCCTCGTCCTTGCGGCTGCCGGTCAGGAAGAGGATCGGGATGGCCGCGAAGCGCGGGTCGGCGCGCAGGCGGCGGCACAGCTCGAAGCCGCCGACGCCGGGCATCACCACGTCGAGGACGACGAGGGCGGGGGAGAGCGCCTCGACCTCTTCCAAAAGGTCCTCGCCGTCCGTCTTCCCGATGAACTCGTACTCGGGCTCGGCCCACAGCTTCACCACCGACAGGAAATCGTCCTCGTCGTCCACCATCAGGATCACCGGTCTGCGCTCGCTCTCGTCCATGGCGCCTCCGCGGCCTTCCGGCCATGCCTCAGCTTAACGCGGGGGGACCCTCGGGGCCAGCCGGCGGATGTCAGCGGTGTCCGCGGCGCTAGGCGCGGAACTTGTAGCCCTTGCGCGTCGTCGAGAGGCGGTAGGCCTCGGGGCCGAGGTCCTCGCGCAGTCGCTGCACGGTCTTCTCCAGGTCGTTCTTCGTCCCCTCGGCGCCCCAGATGTCGGCGACCAGGTCCTCCCACGCGATCTCGGCGTCGCTCTGGAGGAGGTGGAACAGGACCTCGAAGCGCTTCGGGGCCAGGTTGGCGATCATGCGCTCGCCGACCCACACCGACTTGGACTCCGGGATGATGCGGCAGGCGCCGCGCTTCCACACGGCGGCCGGAGGCGCCGAGCGGCGCTCGCCCAGGAGCTTCTTGATCGCCGCGACCAGCTCGTCGTTCTGCACGGGCTTGCGCAGGTACAGGACCGGGCCGAGCGCCCGGATCTCGCTCTCGAAGAAGTTCGAATCGGCGTGATACGCCGTCAGCACGATCACGGGGATGTCGCGCGTCGCCTTCTGCTTGCGCAGGAGCTTGAACACCTCGATGCCGTTGAGGCCGGGCAGCATCATGTCCAGCAGGATGAGGTCGGGCAGCAGCGTCACCGCCTTCTCGTGCCCCTCCGGGCCCGTGAACGCGTAATGGACCTCCCAGCCCTGGTTGCGCAGGATGTGCGAGATCAGGTACTGGAAGTCCGGGTCGTCTTCGACGCTGAGGATGCGATGCATGAGGGTCGGCGTCCGTCGAGCCGATGCTAGCAATTCCTCCGGGGGTCAGAGCGCGCGGGTGTCCAGGAGCTTCTCGATCTGCTCGATCAGGTCGCGGCGCTCGATCGGCTTGACCAAGTAGGCGCTGCCGCCCGCGTCCGCGGCCTTGAACAGGCCGTCGCGCGGGTCCAGGCCGGTCAGGAACAGCACCGGGACGTTCGCGTAGCGCGCGTCGCCGCGCAGGCGGTCGCAGAGCTGATAGCCGTCCAGGCCCGGCATGCGGACGTCGGTGACGATCAGGTCCGCCGCGCCCTCCGCGCCGTCCGCGAGGAGCTCCTCGGCGCTCTCGAAGGCGACCGTCCGGTAGCTCGGCCTCAGCCACCGGCAGACCAGCCAGCTGAAATCCTTCTCGTCGTCCACCACGGCGATGCGCGGCTTCGCGTCGGTCCGATGAGCCATGTCAGCCTCCGTGCGTCCCGGCGTCCGTCCCCGCGGCGGGCGCGGGCGAGATCGCGGCGAGCAGCTCCTCCTCCTCGAACGGCTTCAGCAGGACCTTGGTGACGCCCTCGGCGAGCGCGCGGCGCTCGAGGTCCTTCGTGATCCACGCGGTCATGATGACGACGCGGACGGGGCGCGTCAGCGGGTGCTCGCGCAGGCGGCGGATCAGGCCCCAGCCGTCGAGCTCGGGCATCGACAGGTCGACCAGCGCCACGTCGGGCCGGATCTGGAGCGCCTTGCGGAAGCCCTCGTCCCCGTCGAACGCGGTGTCGACGACGCAGCCGCTCAGCAGCGACAGGCGCAGCGCGAGCGGCTCGACCAGGTCGCGCTCGTCGTCGACGATCAGGATCCTATGCGCGTCGCGTGCCCGCATGGGGCTCCTCCCGGCCTTCCTCGACGCCGGCGGCCAGCGGCATGGTGAAGCGGAAGCACGCGCCGCGGCCGGCGGCGTTCTCCGCCCAGATCTTCCCTTCGTTCAGCGCGACGATCTCCCGCGAGATGGCCAGGCCCAGGCCCGTCCCCTTGTAGCCCGAGCCGCCGCGCGGACGGTCCAGCTGGACGAACTTGCTGAACAGCTCGGCGAAGCGGTCGGGCGGGATGCCCGGGCCGTCGTCGATCACGCTGACCTCGACCGCGTTCTCCACGCGCGCCGCGCGCACCAGCACGCGGGCCCGCGCGTAGCGCAGCGCGTTGTCGAGCAGGTTCGCGAGCACCTGGGCCATCATGTCTGCGTCCACGTGCACGGTCGGCGCCGACTCCGGGAGGTCGTACAGGATCACGACCGGGCGGCCGCGGTTGGCCATGCGCACGCCCTCCGCGATCTCCCGGATCAGGTCCAACGGCTCGGTCGGGCGGCGGTTCACGCGCGCGCGGCGCGACTCCAGGCGCGAGAGGTCCAGGAAGTTGTTGAGCAGGCGCGTCAGCCGGTTGATGTTGCGGTCGGCGTTGGCGATCAGCTCGCTCTGCTCGCCGGTCAGGGGGCCGGCCAGGCGGTCGCGCAGCGTCGCGACGACGGCCTTCACCACGCTCAGCGGCGAGCGCAGCTCGTGGGCGACCGAGCTGAGCAGCTCGTCCTTGAGCTGGTCCATGCGCACCCGCTCGCGGACCTCGGCGCGCACCTCCTCCAGCTTCTTGAGCTCGGTGACGTCGCGGATCGTCGCCAGCCACGCGGGGCGGCCCTTCCACTCGATGTCGGCCGTGCGCAGCTCCGCGCAGACCTCGCGCTCGGGGGCGGGGACGAGCTTCAGCTCGATGGAGCGGCCCGGCGCCAGGTCGTGCTTGAACGGGCGGCCGACGAGCCGCTCTCGCGAGACGCCGAACAGCGCGGCGGCCGCGGGGTTGGCGTAGCGGACCATGCGCTCGCGGTCCACGATGAGCATGCCGTCCGGCGAGGCGTCCACCAGCGTCTCCAGCTGGCGGAACAGGCCGTTGCGCTCCAGGGCGAAGGCGATCGCGTGGCGCAGGCGCGCGGCGTCCACCTTGCTCTTGCTCAGGAAGTCCTGCGCGCCGCGCGCGATCGCCTCGCGGCCGATGTCCTCCTGGTCCATGTTCGTGAGCACGACGACCGGCAGTCCGGGCGCGGCCGCGCGCAGGCGGTCCAGCGTCTCCAGCCCGCGGCTGTCCGGCAGCAGCAGGTCGAGGAGGACGATGTCGAACTCCTCGGTCGAGAGCTTGGCGAGGCCGTCCGTCAGCCCGTCGGCGCTCACGATCGCGTACTTGACCGACTCGCCGCACGCCTCGTTGACGTAGGCGTTCATCAGGAGGACGTAGTCCGGGTCGTCCTCGATCAGCAGGATCCTCACGCGTTGTTCCATGACGCTCCTCCGGGGTCCGCGCCGACCCGGCCTCCGCCGCGCTCGAGCGCGGAGGGGAGAGTGACGGTGAACGCCGCGCCGCTCCCGGGAGCGCGCTCGACGGCGATCGTCCCGCCGTGGCGCTCGACGATGCGGCGGCAGATCGCCAGGCCCATCCCGTTGCCCGGGAAATCCCGGCGTCCGTGCAGACGCGAGAACGGCTGGAACAGGCGGGCGGCGTCCTTCATGTCGAAGCCCACGCCGTGGTCCTCGACCCGCAGTTCCGCGCGGTCGTCGGCCAGCGCGCGGCCGGTCACGCGCACCCAGGGCTTCTCCCCGGGCTTGCGGAACTTCACCGCGTTGGCGATCAGGTTCTGCAGGAGCTGGCGCATCAGGCGCGGGTCCCCGCGCAGGCGCGGCAGCGGCTCGATGCCGACGCCGCCGCCGGGCTGGCGCAGCGCGGCGTCGAGCTCGTCGACGACCTCGCGGGCGAGCGCGGTCGCGTCGATGTCCGCGGCGTCGACCGGGTCGGCGCCCGCGCGCGCCAGCTCCAGGAGGGACACGATCAGCTCCTGCATCCCTTCGAGCCCGCGGTTCATCCGCGTCAGGAGCTCCTTCTCGGCGGCGTCCAGGCGCCCGCCCAGGCTCGCCTCCAGCTGGGCGGCGAACGCGACGGCCTTGCGCAGCGGCGCCTGCAGGTCGTGCGAGGCGACCAGGGCGAACTGGGTGAGCTCGGAGTTGGAGCGGGCCAGTTCGGCGCTCTTCTGCTCCAGCTCCTGGCGGGCGCGCCGCCTCTCGGTGGCGTCGTGGATGACCTTCACGAAGCCGCGCAGGCGGCCGTCGGCGGCGGTGAGCGGGGTCAGCACGGAGTCGGTCCAGAACCGCGAGCCGTCCTTGCGCACGCGCCAGCCTTCCGCCGTGGAGCGGCCGTCGCGCGCCGCGCGGCGCAGCAGCTCCTCCGGCAGCCCCGCGTGGGCGTCGTCGGGCTCGAACAATACCGAGTAGCGTCGGCCCAGGATCTCGTCGACGCGGTAGCCGGTGATCTTCTGCGCGCCGCGGTTCCAGCTGACGATGAGTCCGTCGGCGTCCATGCGGAAGATCGCGTAGTCCTGCACCACGTCCACCATGAGCCGCAGCTGCTCCTCGTTGCGGCGCAGCGCGTCCTGCGCCGCCTTCGCCGCGGTGATGTCCTCGAACGCGACGCCGACCGTCGCCGGGCCCAGCGGGAAGATCCGCAGCGAGAAGCGGGCCCCCGGGACCCGCGTCGTCGGATAGTCCGTCAGCGAGCGCTCCTGTCCGGTCCGCAGCGACTCGAGCAGGAGGTCGCGCAGCAGCGGTTCCACCGTCGGCGCGAGGTCGGCCGGCGACTTGCCTTCCGCCCCGATCAGGCGCAGTCCCGCGGGGTTGATGTCGACGATCCGGAACCTCTCGTCGCCCGGAGGCCCCTCCGGCCTCAGCACGGCCACGCCGAGCGGGAGCGAGTCCACGAGCTCCCGGTACAGGCGGATGCGGCCGCGGTCCTCGGAGCGGCTCAGCGCCGCGACGCGCAGGGTCGCCTTCGCGTTCCCCAGGTCGTTGTCGCGGCGCAGCAGGCGCCTCTCGAAGTCGAGCCGGGCGTCGGCGAGCGCCTTCTCGGCGGCCAGCCGCTCGGCGCGCAGCGCGCGCAGGAGCAGGGCGCCCGTCGCGGCGGCCGTCGCCAACGCGCCGGCGAGCGCCAGGCGCGGCGACGACCCGAGCGCTCCGGCCCCCTCGAGCGCGCCGTAGGCCGCCGCCGCGACGGCGAAGGGGACGAGTTCACCGGCGGCCCAACTCGACCGGGTCTTCATGCGCGGGCCTCCTCAGCCCCAGTATGATGAGATGCGCGCGCATCCCGCCACACCCGCGTGTCAGCGGCGTCAGACCCCCTCGGGGGGGAGGCCTGTGACATGGGTCACGCCCGCGCGTCAGCGCGTGGACTGCCAGGCCTTCCAGGCGATCCAGAGGGCCACGGCGGTGGTGACGGCCAGCCAGTTCCAGAGCGCGCGGCGGACCTTCTTGCGGTGATGGTGGTCGAGGGCCCGGTAGCCGTGATGGGCGTGCTTCAGGTGGCGGCGCGGCTTCACGCCGTGGGTCTCGAAGGAGACCTCGCGGCCGACCTCGACGAGGTCGTAGACGATCAGGGCGACGACGACCAGGGCCAGCAGGGACGGCAGGAAGGGGATGATCCGGTAGGCGCGGCAGGCCGAGCCCGCGGCGTCGCCGTCCTCCAGGCAGGGGCCCAGCGAGAAGTACAGCCAGGCGGGGCCCGCGGCCAGCGCGAGCGGGGCCAGGCTCCAGCGGAGCAGGCGGGACTTCCGGCGGATGCGGCGGTGATGGTGCTCGAGATTCATCGGGCGCCTCCGGACGGGAACGGCGAGACGGCGGTCAGCGGCCGGACCGGCGCGCGGCTGGGCGCGGCGGCGTGGGCGGGGTCGGCGTCCCAGGCGGCGAAGGCGTGGACGGCCGCTTCGCGGTAGGTCTCCCAGGCGCCTTCGCAGGTCGGCGCCGCCGTCAGCCCGCGCGTCGCGCCGGCCAGGACCTCGCGGCACGGGCGGTTCGTCCGATTGCGCGGCAGCGGCGCGCACGACAATCCGCGTTTCTCGACGGCGGCGTGCTCCAGGCTCCACAGCTCGGCCAGCGCCCAGCCGTTGCGCGGGCGCGCCTTCTTCAGGGTCCGCGCGGCGGCGTCGAACATCGGCGCCAAGTCCTCTCCCGTCGACGCCGCGGGGATCAGTCCGGGGGCCGAGGTCAGGTAGTCCTCCCAGAGCGCGAAGCGCGCGGGGCTGAGCAGGGGCAGGTCGGGGCGCGTCGCGTCGAAGAAGTGGCCGATGCCGGTCCCGTACAGGCGCGCCGGGTTGTGGATGCGGGCGTGCGAGAAGGTGTCGCCGTACAGGTGCAGCGCGAAGCCGACCGCGCACAGGTCGTCGGCGCGCTTGGCCGGGTCCTTCTCGGCGCGCGCGCGGTCGGACAGCTCGCGCGCCAGGCCCGCGGCGACCGCCCTCACGGCCTCGGGCGCGCCGCCGGTGAGCGCGTGCAGGAGCTGTTGGGGGGAGACCATCACGCCGACGACGCCCGCGGGGCCGCGGCCGGAGACGCTCCAGGCCGCGTAGGCGGAGGGGCTGCGCATCACGCGGCGGTAGGTGTCGACGGCGCCCAGCTCGGGCGCCTCGTCGGCCAGCTGGGAGCAGAGCGCGGCGAGCTCGCCGCCCTCGCGGCGGTCCAGCGACAGGCGCGTCGTGTAGTAGTGCTCGTCGCGGACGTAGGCCGCGGCGGGGCCGGCCAGAAGGAGGGCCAGCCCCGCCGCGAGGAGCCTCACTTCAGGACGGCCGTCTCCAGCAGGATGAGGATGAGGCCGATGATGGAGCCGCCCGCGATCATGCCCGCGCAGACGGTCTCCTGGTTGTCGACGAAGGCGCGGTAGCCGAAGCTCTCCTTGTCGGTGAACTTCCGGCCCGCGATCCAGAACAGCAGCGCGCCGAGCGCCATCGCCCAGGAGTCGGAGAACTTCAGCACGAAGGCCAGGCCCAGGCCGACGGCGGAGATGGGGAACTTGCCCTTCGTGCGCTGGTTCATGACTTCCAGGATCAGGCCGACGACCGCGCCGATGAGGACGGCCCAGCGGGCCGACATGGGCAGGAAGTGCAGGCCCTTGCCCAGCATCTCGGCGACGGCCTTCCAGATGATGGCGCCCGGCATCGGGAGCTTGTCGGACAGCAGGCGGTTCGTGTCGCCGCCCATGATGGCGTAGAACACCGGGATGGAGACCGCCGCGCCCGCCAGGATGCCCAGCGTGTGGCCGACGGCTTGCTGGCGCGGCTTGGCGCCCAGCATGTAGCCCGGCTTGATGTCCATCAGCAGGTTCGCCGCCGAGGAGGTGACCTCGCCGGTGATGCCCGCGGTCATGATGTTCGTCGTCATGTTGCCGGGCGCGATGACGCCGTAGGTGAGCTGGGTCAGCTTGCCCAGCGCGCCGATGGGCGTGATGGAGGTGAGGCCCGTGGCGTTGACCGCGATGAGCGTGAACACGAACACCATCGGGATCGCGAGCAGTCCGAGCCACCAATGCACACCGAAGAACGCGTTGCCGGCCCACACCGTCAGTATGCCGACGAGCGGGATGCCGACGACGGACACCCACAGCGGCAGCTCGATGTCCTTGAGCGCGTCGCCGTCCGCGCCCTTCCTGCCGAGCATGCCCTTGAACGCGTCGATGATCATCTGGGGCTTGGACAGGAACGAGTAGACCGACGAGGTGGTCATCATCGCCACGCCGCCCCACAGCGCCCACATCGTGATGTTCTTGAAGCCGCCGGCGGGGTCGATGACGCCCTGGCGGATCATGATGGGCGCCAGCACGCAGTAGTTGATGAGCGCGCCCAGCATCAGCGACGAGGCGGTCTTGGTGCCCATCAGGCCGCCGGTGGCCATCATCACGATGGACGAGTCCCACTGGATGGTGAGCTTGTTGAGCGGGGTGCCCAGGATGGACGGGGAGAACCACTTGTAGACGAAGTCGTCCCAGTGCTCGGGCAGCCGCAGGAAGCCGAGCTTGATCGAGTTCATCACCTTCTCGTTGCCCATCGTCTCGATCAGCGCCGACAGCGCCGCGCCGCCGCCCAGGAGCTTGGCCTTGAAGATGCCTTCCTGGCCCTCGCCGGTGTGGAGGTTGTCCATCACGATGCCGGCGGCGTAGCCCTCCGGGAACGGCTGCTGCTCGTCGTTGATGAAGCGCTTCTTGAGCGGGAACGCGAACAGCACGCCCAGCACGCCCAGCACGATCAGCCAGATCATCGTGTGCTGCCACGGGATGACCTTGCCGGTGATCGACATGTAGGCCGCGACCGAGGAGATCAGCGGGCCGGTCATGTAGCCGGCGCTCGTCGCGATCGACTGCATCGCGTTGTTTTCGAGAAGCGTCATCTCGCGGCCCAACCCGATTTTGGAGAGTATCTTAAACGTCGCGTA
>JACQBB010000390.1 GCA_016194625.1 Elusimicrobiota bacterium
CTGGTCTCGCTGGACGCTCCGGAGCGCCTGCGGGGCGCCTACAGGGGCTGGGCGGTCGTCGTCCACCGCGACCTCCTCCACGAGGAGTTCCCGGACCGCTTCCCCGACCGAGGCGGCTACCGTCCCGCCGCCGCGGCGGCCGCGGACCTGACCGCCGCCTTCGGGCCGCCCGCCTGCGCGGACGGGGCGGTGTCGGTGTTCCGGGTGCCCTGACGGTTCCCCGTCGGACGGTTTTTTGCTATACTGTGCGAAGTCGCTTTAATCCCGAAGGAAGCCCCCAAATGAAGAAAGCCATCCACCCCGTTTATCGCACGGTCGTCTTCCAGGACGTCCAGGCGAACAAGTCCTTCCTCACCCGCTCCACGGTCAACGCCAAGGAGACGACGAAGTGGGAGGACGGCAAGGAATACCCCCTGGTCAAGCTCGACATCTCGGCGTTCTCGCACCCGTTCTACACGGGCCAGCAGCGCCTCGTCGACACCGCGGGCCGCATCGACCGCTTCAAGAAGCGCTTCGAGACGACCGCCGGCAAGACCGTCGCCCGCAAGGCCGCGGCGAAGACCACCAAGCAGCTCGCCCACGTCGGCCACACGGCCAAGCGCGTCCTGAGCACGGCGCCCAAGAAGGAAGAGAAGGACGCCAAGAAGCCGGCCAAGAAGGACAAGGCTCCCGCCAAGAAAGAAGCCTAGCCGTCCCGTCCCGACTGGAGCCCCGGCGGCGCACCCGCCGGGGCTCCCGCTTTTCCAGGGTCAGGCTTTCGAATCTTTCGAAAACCGGACCCGCGCCGGATGAGTTTTCGAAACTTTCGAAGGCCTGACCCTTGAATACTAAGATCGCCAAGATGGCCGCCGACTTCCGCGAGCTGGAGGCCCGGCTCGCGGCGGGCGGTCTGCCGCCCGGCGAGGTCAAGGACCTGTTCCTGCGGCACGCGCAGGCGGCGCCGACGGCGGCGAAGGCCAAACGGCTGGCGGAGCTCGAGAAGGAGGCCGCCGACCTCGAGGCGCTCTTGAACGACCCCGAGATGGGGCCGATGGCGCACGAGGAGCTGCCGCCGCTGAAGGAGAAGGCCGCGGCGCTCGAGCAGGAGATCCTCGTCGACCTGCTCCCCAAGGACCCGGCCGATTCCAAGGACTGCTACCTCGAGATCCGCGCCGGCGCGGGCGGCGAGGAGGCCGCGCTGTTCGCCGCCGAGCTCCTGCGCATGTACACGCGCTTCGCCGAGACCAAGGGCTGGAAGGTCGAGGCGCAGGACGTCTCGATGACCGGCCTCAAGGGCATGAAGCAGGGCGTCGTGTTCATCTCCGGCAAGGACGTGTACTCCTGGCTGCGCGCCGAGGGCGGCGTGCACCGCGTCCAGCGCGTGCCCGCCACCGAGGCCGCCGGCCGCGTGCACACCTCCACCGTCACCGTCGCCGTGATGCCCGAGGCCGAGGAGGTCGAGGTCACCGTCCGTCCCGAGGACCTGAAGTTCGACACCTACCGCGCGGGCGGCGCCGGCGGCCAGAACGTCAACAAGGTCGAAACGGCCGTGCGCATCACGCACATCCCGACGGGCGTCGTCGTCGAGTGCCAGGAGGAGCGCTCCCAGGGCCGCAACCGCGACAAGGCGATGAAGCGCCTGTACGCCATCCTGGCCGAGGCCGAGCGCGAGAAGGCCGCCGCGTCCAGCGCGTCCGCGCGCCGCACGCAGGTCGGCACCGGCGACCGCTCCGAGAAGATCCGCACCTACAACTTCCCGCAGTCGCGCGTCACCGACCACCGCCTGGAGCGCTCCTGGCACAACCTGGCCGAGATCATGGAAGGCGCGCTCGAGCCCGTCCTCACCGCCCTGCGCGAGGAGTCGCGCCGTCTGCGCATGGAGGCCGCGTCGTGAACGCGGCCGCCTGGCTGGCGAAGGGCGTCGCGTATCTCGAGGAGCGCGAGGTCCCCGAGGCGAGGGCCAACGCGGAGTTCCTGCTCGCCGAGGTGCTGGGCGTCGGGCGCGGCGCCCTGCAGACCCGGCTCGCCCAAGAGCTCAGCGAGAAGCAGGGCTTCCACTACTTCACCTGGATCAAGGAGCGCGGCAAGCGCATCCCGCTGGCCTACCTGCTCGGCAACCAGCCGTTCTTGGGTCTGAAGATCGAGGTCACCCGCGATTCGCTCATCCCGCGCCCGGAGACGGAGGAGCTGGTGCTGGAGTGCGAGCGCCTGGTCAAGGCGCTGAAGGTCCCGGCGCCGAAAGTCCTGGAGATCGGCACGGGGACCGGGTGCGTGGCCATCGCGCTCGCCCAGCTGCTGCCGGCCGCGACCGTGTTCGCGACCGACGTGTCCGACAAGGCGCTGGCCTTGGCGCTCCTCGATCTCGAGGGCGAGGTAGCCGCCGGGCTTGAGCAGCTTGGGCGCGGTCTTCACGATCGCGCGGATCGCGTCCAGACCGTCCTTGCCCCCGTCCAGCGCCAGGACCGGCTCGGCCTTCACCTCGGCGTCGCCAAGCTCCTCCACGCCGCGGGCTTCGCCGGCGTGGTCATCAAGAAGGACGCGCAGGGTCACGACCGCTTCGCGCTGGGCCGGCTGCCGGACTGATGGCCCGCCGCAAAATTGATAAAGTGAGGGCGTAATGGACCGATTCGTCATCGAGGGCGGACGCCGTCTCGAAGGGACCATCCCGGTCAGCGGCTCAAAGAACGCCGCGCTGCCCATCCTGATCGCGACTTTACTCACCGACGACCCCTGCGTCGTCGAGAACTGCCCGACGGGCCTGCGCGACATCCGCACCACCGTGCGCCTGCTCGAGAGCCTGGGCAAGAAGGTCCGCGTGGACGGCCACGCGGTGCGCGTCGAGTCCACCGGCTCGCTCAAGACGCAGGCGCCCTACGACATCGTCAAGCAGATGCGCGCCTCGGTGCTGGCGGCCGGGCCCCTGCTCGCCCGCTTCGGCCTGGTGCGCGTGCCCATCCCCGGCGGCTGCGCGATCGGCCTGCGCCCCATCGACATCCACCTGAAGGGCTTCGAGACGCTGGGCGCGCGGCGCATCGCCGATCAGGGCGACATCATCATGTCCGCGCCGCGCCTGGAGGCGGGCGTGGTCAAGCTTCGCTTCCCCAGCGTCGGCGCCACCGAGAACCTGATGATGGCCGCGGCCGTCACGCCCGGCCGCACCACCATCAAGAACGCCGCCCGCGAGCCCGAGATCGAGGACCTGGGCGCGTTCCTGACCGCCCTCGGCGCGCCGGTGAGCGGCGCCGGGACCTCCACCGTCGTGATCGAGGGCCGCGCGAAGCTGCACGGCGCGCGCCACAAGGTCATCCCCGACCGCATCGAGGCCGGCACCTTCCTGATCGCCGTCGCCGCGACCCGCGGCAAGGTCCGCCTGACCGGCGCCGAGGCCGAGCACCTGCGCGCGGTGCTCGCCGCGCTCAAGAAGGCCGGCGCGACGGTCCGCTCGGGCAAGGGCTGGATCGAACTCTCGATGGAGCGCCGGCCGAGGTCCGTCGCCGCGAAGACCGCGCCGCACCCCGGCTTCCCGACCGACCTGCAGGCGCCGTGGATGGCGCTGATGACGCTGGCGACCGGCTTCACGAAGATCTCCGAGTCGGTGTTCGAGAACCGCTTCATGCACGCCGCCGAGCTGGGCCGCATGGGCGCGCAGATCGCGGTGTCGGGGTCCGAGGCCGTCGTCGCCGGCGTCGAGCGGCTCTCGGGCGCGCCGATCATGGCCTCCGATCTGCGCGCGGGCGCGGCCCTGCTGATCGCCGCGCTGGCGGCCCAGGGCCGCACGACC
>JACQBB010000031.1 GCA_016194625.1 Elusimicrobiota bacterium
CAGGACTACGACGAGAAGCTGGGCGGCCTGATCCGCGACGCCGACCTGCTGATCCACGACGGCCGCTACACCGACGAGGACTACAAGGGGAACCGCAACAACGGCCATTCCAGCTTCATCGCCGCCATCGACCTGGCCGGGCGCAACAAGATCAAGCAGCTGCTGCTCGTCCACCAGGACGCGAGCTACCCCGACGAGGTCCTCGACAAGATGGCGAAGGCGGCCGAGGCGCGCGTCGCGGAGCGCGGTTATCCGATGAAGGTCGTCCTCGGGCGCGAAGGCCTGCGCCTGACCGTCTAGCCGCGCGCGCGCCGCACCGCGTCCAGGTTCTCGGCGTCCCGGCCCGGAGGCGTCTCGAGGATCCCCGGAAGGCCGGCGAACTCCTCGCGCTGGGCCAGCACGCGCAGTCCCTCCCAGCCCAGCCGGCCCTCCCCCCAGTTCTCATGGTGCTCGCGGTGCGAGCCGAGCAGGGCCCGGGAGTCGTTGAGGTGGAACGCGCGCACCGCGTCGGCGCCGAGCAGGCGATGAGCGCGGGCGACGAAGCGCAGCGCGCCCTCGGCCGTCGAGAGGTCGTAGCCCGCGGCCCAGGCGTGCGCCGTGTCCAGGCAGGCGCCCAGCGCGCGCACGAAGGGGCGGATCGCGTCGTTGAGGCGGGCCAGCTCCTCGAAGGTGCCGCCCATGCGCCGCCCCCCGCCCGGGACGTTCTCGAGCAGGAGCGCGCCCGCGTACTCCGCCTGGGCCACGGCGGCGCGCGCCGACTCCGCGAACAGCGCGACGCCGCGGTCCGCGTCCGAGTCCGGGGAATAGGCGCCGGCGTGCAGGACGTAGGCGTCGCCGCCCAAGGCCGCGCAGAGGCGCAGCTCGCGCGCGAGATGCGCGACGGAGCGCGCCCGCCGACCCGCGTCCGACGAGGCCAGGCTGGGGACGAAGCGCGAGTGCACCAGCAGGGAGCGCACGCGCGACGCCGCGCGCGCCGCGCGGAACGCCGCCAGCTCCTCCTCCGTCGGGAGCGCGTGGCGGCGGTACGGGAGGATCTGGAGCGACTCGACGCCGTGCGCCTCCGCGACCTCCAGCGTCGCGAGGAAGCCGCGGCGCACCGAGGCGTGGAGCCCGAGGATCACCGCAGGCCCAGCAGGCGGCGCACGACGGCGATCACGCGCGGGTCGCGCGGGAACCACCACGGGTCGGGCATGTCGACGGGCCACTCGTGCTCGACGATCGACTGCGCCTGCGTCAGCGCGAGCAGGCCCTCGTCGCCGTGGCGGCGCCACATCCCGCTGGTCTTCACGCCGCCGAACGGGAGCGACCCGTACGCGTAGTGCGTCCCCGGCTCGTTGATGCCGACCATCCCGGCCTCGAGCGAGGCCGCCAGCGCCTCCGCCCTGACCAGATCGGCCGACCACACGCTCGCGGCCAGGCCCGTCGCGCCCGCGTTGGCGAGCGCGACGGCCTCCTCGGCGCGCGCGACCTTCATCACCGGCAGGATCGGGGCGAAGGTCTCCTCGCTCATCACCAGCATGTCGGGGCGCGCGCCCAGCACCAGCGCCGGGGCCATGCGCAGGCCCGCGCGGTCGGCCACCTCGCCGCCGACCACCGTCGCGCCCTTCTTGCGCGCGTCGTCGAGCTGGGCCTGCGCGCGCTCCAGCAGCGGCGGGAAGGTGAAGCGCGAGACCTCCTCGTCGGCGCCGCCGCCGGTCTTCAGCGCGGCCATGCGCGTCCGGACCTTCGCGACGAACGCGTCGTGGACCTCGGCTTCGACGAAGACGCGCTCGACCCCGACGCAGACCTGGCCGGCGTTCGCGAACGCCCCCCACACGGCGCCCGCCGCGGCCCGCTCCAGCCCCGCGTCCGCGCAGACGATCATCGGGTGCTTGCCGCCGAGCTCCAAGATGGCCGGCTTCAGCTGGGCCGCCGCCCGCGCCGCCACCGCCGCTCCCGTCTTCGTCGAGCCGGTGAACAGGACCAGGTCGGAGGCGTCCACGACCGCCTCGCCCGCGGCCTGGCGCCCCGGGACCACGGTCAGCAGCCCTTCCGGGAGCAGGCCGGTCGCGGCGACCGCCGCCTCCAGCCACAGCGCCGTGCGCGTCGTCCACTCCGACGGCTTGAGCAGGACCGCGTTCCCGGCCAGCATCGCGCAGAACGAGTCGCCGAACGGGATCAGGAACGGCATGTTCCACGGCGCGATGATGCCGACGACGCCGCGCGGCAGGCGGCGCACCGACGCGCGCTTGTTGAGCAGGAACCACGGCGCCCACGCCGGGCGCTCGCCGAGCAGGCGCTCGGCGTTCGCGGCGAAGTACGAGACGAGCAGGGAGACCGAGCCGAACTCGACCAGCTCCGCCTCGAGCGGCGGCTTGCCGTTCTCCTCGCGGATCACCGCCAGCGCCTCGGCGCGGCGCGCGTTCAGCGCGTCCCACACCGCGGTCAGCGCCGCGACGCGCTGGGCGACGGTCGTGCGGCGCCACACGGCGCCCGCGCGGCGCGCGGCCTCGACGCGGCGGACGACCTCCTCGGGCGCGACGTCCGCGGCCGGTCCCAGCAGGGTCTCGCTCATCGCACGGCCTCCGGCGCCTTCAGAAGGCGCACTTCGTACGGGTCGGCCTCGTCGGAGCAGCGCTCCAGCACCAGGCCCACGCCCGGCGCGTACAGGCGCTCGCCCGAGCCGCCGTCGCCCTCGGCGATCAGGTAGCCGACGCGCAGGCAGCCCGAGAACGACCCGGCCGGGACCGCGGCGTCCGCGTCGAGCGCCTCGACGCGGTAGCGGCGCGGCGGCTGCGCCCACGACGCTCCGGGGCGGGGCGGCAGCGGCAGCGCCAGCGCGCCGTCGGAATACACCCCGTCGGCGCGGCGCTCGGCGCGGGAGTCCTCGGTCTCGCAGCGGCCGTCGGCTCCCGTCCAGGTCCGCCGCACCGTGACCGCCCCGCCGGACGCGGCGAGGTGAGCGACGACGAGCCGGCGCGTCTCGCCCGCGCGAGCCACCTCGTACTCCAGGCGCAAGCCCGGGCGCAGCGGCAGGTAGTCCGGCTCGCTCACTTCTTGAGCCCCTTGAGCAGGCCGCCCAGCGCGGACGCCGCGGCGTCCACGGCCTTGCCGCCGATGTTGGAGACGGCTCCCTGCGCCGACGCGGTCACCGCGCGGAACGCCTGCGACGCCGCCTCGGCCGGCGACTTGCCCTTGCCTCCGAGGTTCTTGAGATGGACCTCGGGCAGGGGCGCCGTCAGCCCCTGGCCGCCGAACGCGGTCGCCGACAGGCCGACCTTGCCGCCGGTCACGTCGAAGCGCTCGATCAGGAGGGACTTGCCCTTCTTGGCGGGCGCCGGCTCCGGGACGCTCTTCGCGCCGCCGCCGAGCCGCGCGGCCGACTCCTCGGCGTTGCGCTGCAGGCGCGTCAGGTTCGAGCCGCCGTTGCCGACCTCCCAGACCAGCTCCGGCTCGCGGACCTCGACGCTCTCGACCACGATCGTGTCCGAGAGCAGCGACGAGAGCTTCAGCTTGACGGCCACCAGCCCCACGCTCGCCGCGCGCGGGCCCTTGAAGCCCTCGGGGTTGCCGATGACGAGACCGCGCAGCGACGCGCCGCCGGTCAGCGGCGACACCGTGACCAGGCCCAGCGAGACCGGCGCGCCGAGCACGCGCGGACCCGCCGCCTCGACGGCGGTCTTCACGACGCGGCCCAGCGACAGGGAGACGACGCCGACGGCGACGACCGCGAGCACGAGGACGAGCGCGGCCGCGGCGCGAAAGGCGTTCTTCATCGGATCAGCTCCTTCAGGGGGATGTCCAGCAGCGGCCAGGCGCGAGCCGCGGGGTCGGAGTAGTGCCACCATTCGTCGTACAGCGCTTCGAAGCCGGCCGCCGCCATCGCGTCCTTCAGCGCCCGGGCCTCCGCGGCCGGCGCCGCCGGGACGCCCTCGGCGCCGTGGGCCGCGCGGGGGCCGAACGCGTCGAAGTCCGTCGGCATCGCGACCGGCCGCCCGTCCGCGTCGGCCAGGGCCAGGTCGACGGCGCCCCCGCGGTTATGGACGGAGCCGAGGGCCGGGTCGGCGACGTAGCGGCGGTCGGGCTTGGCCGCCCACATCAGCCGCTGCGCCGACAGCGGGCGGTAGGCGTCGTAGACGACGAGGCGCCGCCCCTGCGCGCGCAGCAGCGCGGCCGCTTTCGCGAGCTTGGCCGCCGTCGAGCGGCGCAGGAAGGCGGCCGCGACCGGATAGACGGCCCGGCCCATGAAGTTCGCGGTCCCGGCGTAGCGCACGTCCAGGACGGCGTCGGGGACGGCCGACCGGACGTCGACCAGGGGGTCGGCGGCGAGCGCGGGGGCCGTCAGGGCGACGATCACGGCCAGCATGGTCCTCGCGCGCATCCTATCAAAAACCGACGCGCGCGGCCGACGGAGCGTTCAGCGCTGCAGCGGCTGGCGCCCGCCCTCGGGCAGCGGGGTCCGCAGGTACTCGGCGAACAGCTCGCCGGCGCCCATGTAGGTGGCCGCGATCTGGATGCGCATCTCGTCGAGACGGTCCGGGTCGACGAAGCGGCGCATGTCGGCCAGCCCGCGCAGCGCGGCCGCCATCGCGTCCTGGGGGGCGACGTGCTCGTAGGTCGTCTCGAGGACGACCTGCAGGATCATCATGCCCCCCTTGGTCAGGCTCTGCTCGGCGAGCAGGAGCGCCGTCATCGCGCCGCGGACCGTGTCCTCGATCACGCGCTGGCCTTCCGTCCCGGCGGGGGCGTTGGCGAGCGCCGACTCGAGGGTCTTGCGCACGACCCCGGCGGCCGTCGCGCAAGGATCGCCGAGCTGGCGCAGCTCCTCCGCGACCATCTCTTTCGTCAACTGGTGGATCCGAAGCTCGTCCATGGTAGTCGTCCCCCTTCACCATGAGCATAGCCCCGCGCCGCGCGCGCGGTCGACGAAACAAGCGGTGAACGAACGCCGAACAGACGCCGCTACTTCTGGTGGCACTCCGCGCAGACCGCTTCGACGCCCTTGCGCAGCGGCGCCTTGCGGTGCGCGCCCAGCTCGTGGCACTTCGCGCACCCCATCAGCCCCGCGTGCATCGCGTGCGGCATCGTCTTGCCGCCGTGCTTGACGGTCTCGGCGGGGACCTTGACGCCCGCCTTCTCGTGGCAGAGCACCGCGCAGTAGCCGCCCGACAGCAGAGGCTGCTCCGACAGGTCCGTCAGCTTCGCGCCCGACGCCGCGGCGGACGCGCCCAACTGCTCGTCGGCGCGGCGCAGCGCGACCGAGGCCAGGTAGACGTTGTGCTCGCCGTGCGAGTCGCGAACGAACTCGACGAGACGGCGCGCCTTGTCGGCGGACGCCTTCGCGGCCGCCTTCTTGTCCTTCGGCGCGTCGCCCGCGGCCTTCTCGGCGGCCTCGACGTTGGTCATCAGGCCGCCGACGGTCTTGCCGACCTCCTGGTGGATGGACTCCCACATGCCCTTGTAGCGCGGGCCGTGGCACTTCACGCAGGCCGCCTGAGAGGCCTTGAAGGTGGAGGCGTTGCCCGCCGCGGTGCGGCCCTCCTCGCGCTTCTCGTAGTGACAGCCCACGCAGTCCACGCGCGCCAGGAACATCGGGCTGGGGATCTCGGGCAGGCCGAGGGCCTTCGCCTGGCCGGAGTACAGCTCGAGCTGGCCGGTGTGCTTGTCCTTGTGGCAGAGCGAGCAGTCGAAGTTGAGCGTCGGCGGATGCGACGCGGGCACCACGACGACCTTCGACTCCGGGGCGCCCGGCTGAGCGGCCGCCTTGATCGGCGGGAGCTCCTTGCCGTCGGTCGCGAAGCCGTGCTTCATCGGCTCGTGGCAGTGGATGCAGG
>JACQBB010000386.1 GCA_016194625.1 Elusimicrobiota bacterium
TGGCCTTCCTGCAGACGCGCCTGTACGACCCCCTGCTCGGACTGGTCCACGCGTCGGGCGGCGGCGAGGAGGCGGTGCACGGGCTCCTCGGCGACGCCGCGTGGACCGCGCTCGCGTCCACCGAGGCCTATCTCGCGACGGGCGACAAGCGCCACCGCGAGTTCGCCGACGGACTGCTGCGCTTCCTTTTCCAGGAGCTGTGGGAGCGCGACGGCGGCGGCTTCCTGGACCGCGTCCCGCGGCCCGACGACCCCGCGATCCTGCGCGAGCCGCGTCTCGATCCGGCGCTGAACGCGGTCTCCCTGGAGGTGTGCTGGCGGATGCACCACCTGAAGGGGAACATGAACTACCGCCGCTGGCTGGACTGGGGCCTGCGCGGGGCGTGGCCGGCGGCCGCGGGCGACCCGGCGCGGCTGGCCGGCTTGGCGCGGATCGCCGACATGCAGGCGCGCGGCCGCGCCGACTTCGAGCTGATCGGCCGCCTCGGCGAGCCGCGCGCGATGGGCCTGCTGGCGGCCCTGCGCCGCCAGTCCCTGCCGCGCGCCCTCGTCTCCTTCGTGGACCCGGACGATCAGGACTACATCCTGGCGCACAAGCTGACGGCGGACTCCTACCCGCGCCTGTTCGGCTGCGGCTCCGACCTGCGCCGGCTCGCCGACGCGGCCGCGCCGGAGGGCGTGCCCGCGGTCGTCGCCGCGGTGCGCGCCGCGGAGGCCGCGTGAGCGCCAAGCGCTTCGCCGACGCGCTGTCCACGAACGCCGACTGGCGCAAGGCGCTGACCGAGGCCGCCGCCGCCGCGCGCGCCAAGCTCGGCCCCGGGCCGTGCGACCTGGCGCTCGCGTTCGTGTCCCAGGCGTGGGACGACTTCGATCCCGAGGAGGTCTCGCCGCTGCTCGCGCGCGACCTGGCGCCGCTGCACGCGCTCGGCTGCAACGCCAGCGGCGTCATCGCCGGCCGCCGCGAGGTCGAGTCGAAGCCCGCGGTCTCGGTGCTGGCGATGCGCCTGCCCGGCGTCCGCGTGCATCCGTTCACGCTCGCGCCGGGCGAGCTGAAGCGGATGGACGACGGCCGCGCGCTCGTCTCGACGCTGGACCTGTATCCGACCGACGCGCCGAAGTTCCTCGCGCTCGGCGACCCGATGTCCTGCGACCCGGAGAAGCTCTCCGCGCTGATCAACGACGCCTACCCGGGCGCGCCGCTCGTCGGCGGCCTGGCCAGCGGCCCGCAGCTGAAGCGGCCCGCGTGGATGCTGCTCGGCACCGAGCTGGTCGAGAGCGGCGCCGCCTGCGTCGCGCTCACCGGCGCCGTGTCCTTCGACGTGGTCGTCGCGCAGGGCTGCCGCCCGATCGGCGACCCGCTCGTCGTCACCAAGGCCGACGGCAACGTCCTGCTCGAGCTCGGCGGCCGCGCGCCGCTCGAGGTCCTGCGCGAGACGCTCTCGCGCTGCTCGCCCGACGACCAGCTCCTGGCGCGCTCGGCGCTGTTCGCGGGACTCGCGATGACCGAGGGCCGCTCCGGCTACAAGCGCGGCGACTTCCTGATCCGCAACCTGCTCGGCTTCGACCAGGACTCCGGCTCGCTGGTGCTGGGCGCGAACCTGCGCCGCGGCCAGACCCTGCAGTTCCAGCTCCGCGACGCCGGCACCTCCGACTCCGACCTGCAGTCCCTGCTCGGCGCGCTGCCCGAGGGCGCGGCCGCGCCGCGCGGCGCGCTGATGGTGTCCTGCGTCGGCCGCGGCGAGGGCCTGTACGGCGAGCCCGACCACGACGCCTCGCTCGTCCAGTCGATGCGCGGCCCGCTCCCGCTGGCCGGCTTCTTCGCCAACGGCGAGTTCGGCCCCGTCGGCGGCCGCAACTTCGTCCACGGCTACACCTCCAGCCTCGTCGTCATCCGGTGAGCGCCCCTCTCCCGGACGGCTGGTCGCTCGGCGCGGACGGGAAGTCCATCCGGCGCGTCTACGAGCTGACGGGCTTCGCGGCCGCGGTCGCGCTCGTGAACGCGATCGCCGCGCGCGCCGAGGCCGCCGACCATCATCCCGACCTGCACCTGACCCGCTATCGCCGCCTCGAGGTCGCGCTGACCACGCACGACGCCGGCGGCGTCACCGAGAAGGACTACCGCTTGGCCGCGGAGATCGAAGCCTTGCCCAAGGAGACGCGCTGACCATGTACGTCCCTCGCTACGCCGAGCAGACCGACGTCGCCGCGCTCCACGAGTTCATCGCCGCGCACCCGTTCGGGACGCTGGTGACCGCCGCCGGCGGCTTGGAGGCGAACCACTTCCCGTTCCTGCTCGACGCGGAAGAGGGGACGCTGTGGACCCACCTCGCGCGGGCGAACCCGCAGACGGCCGCGCTGCGCGGCGGCGCGCCTTGCCTGGCGGTGTTCGCCGGCCCGCACGCCTACGTCTCCCCGGCGCTGTACGCGGGCGCGCTGAACGTGCCGACGTGGAACTACACCGCCGTCCACGCCCGCTGCGAGGCGGAGCTCGTCGAGGACGACGCCGCGATCGAGGACATCCTGAAGAGGACCGTCGCGCGCTTCGACGACCGCTGGACCTACGACCTGCCGGCCGACTTCACCGCGCAGCTGCGCCGGGCGATCGTCGGCGTCCGCCTGCGGATCGCCGCGCTGGAGGGCAAGTTCAAGCTCTCCCAGAACCGCGACGCGGCGGACCGGGCCGCGGTGCTCGCGGGATTCGAGGCGCGGAGCGACGACAACAGCCGCGCCCTCGCGGCGTACATGCGCAAGACGGACCCGCGCCGCTCTTGACCGCGGCTCACCGCGCCGGGCGCGGAGGTCCGTAGTAGCGGAAGCGGCCGATGACGCGCCAGGACAGCAGCGCGTCCTCGAGCTTCGGGCCCTCGCCGATGTTGTGGACGATCAGCGGGCGCTTCCCGTCCGCGGAGCGGCGCTCCGAGACCACGGCCACGTGCGTCACGCCGCCGCCCAGGTCGTAGGCGACGACCTCCCCGGCCCGGTAGTCGTCGGGCCGCGTCGAGAGGGGGAGGGCGGCCCCGCGGCGGGCGAGGAAGACCATCAGGTTCGGCACGCGTCGGTGGTCGATGTTCGCGTCCGGCCTCCCGCGTTTCCATAGATCGGGATAGGCGTCGAAACGGGCCGCCATGTCCTCGTGCACGGCGACCTGCAGGTCCACGCCGAGCGCGCGGTACGCGCGGACCACCACGTCGGTGCACACGCCGCGGTCCGCGGGCGGGTCGCCTCCCGGATAGGCGAGCTTGAAGTAGGCGGGGTCGTAGACGACCTTCGTCCGCGTCTGCGCCAGCGCGGCCTCGGCGAGGCGACGAGCGGACGCCGCGTCGGCGTCCGGAGGCGCGGACCCGGGGCGATAGGCCTTCAGCCAGGCGGCGATGAACGCGGACGCGTTCGGATAGGAGCGGCGCGCGGCGGACGCGGGGAGGGCGAGCAGGAGGCTCAGGGCGGCGAGGCGGAGCATCGCACCGAGTGTATCCCCGGGGAGCGGGGACTTCAAGGCCGGCGGCTCAGCGGCGCGCGGTCAGGCGCGGCGCGATCAGCTCGGCGGTGTCGGGGGTGGGGTCGACGCGGCGCGCGTCCAGGTCCACGTCGAAGTCGTACACGGGCTCGCCGGCGGGGGGCCGATAGCTGACGCGATAGACGCGCTCGCCGGTGCGCTCGGCGCTCCACGCGGGCTCGGCTCCGGGCAGCTGTACGCCGTCGTCCAAGCGTTCGGCGACGGTGCGCTCGTCGCCGGGCAGGCGCCACTCATGGACGAGCAGCAGCGCCTCGTCGGCGCCGTCGTCCTCCAGGACGGCCGGCGCGGGGCGGACGGCGTCGGGCGCCGGCTTGGGCGCGGCGGCGTCGGCCGCGCTCAGCGGCAGTCCGGAGGGGCGCGGCGCGGGCCTCAGCTCGAACGCGACCGCGAACGCCATGATCGCGGCGTAGGGCGCGGCGCGGCGGGCGAACGGCCCGAAGTCCGTCCTGAAGGAGGCCGCCGCGGGCGCCGAGTCCGCGGCGGCCTCCTTCACGACGGGCGCGGGAGCGGGGAGAGCGGGGACGGGGACGGCGAGCGCGGGGCGCGGCGCGTCGGCGCGCACCGGCAGCGGCGACGGGACCGACGAGACCGCGGGCGGCGCGGCGCCGAGCGCGGCCAGCTCGCGCAGCACGGTGACCTCGGCGCGCAGGCGCGCCAGCTGCTCGCGCTGGGAGATCATCCGCAGGCGGGCGGAGTTGACGGACTCGCGCAGTCCCAGGGCCTTGTCGCGGACCTGCCGCGGGTCGAGCGAGGCGTCGTTCTCGGTTCTCATCGGTTCCAGTCTAACGGTCCCCGGTTAAGGACTTGTGTCCCGCCCGTTAAATCGTTGTTGCGTAAGCTAGAATGTCGTCCGTGAAGCCATCGTCCCGGCGCCGCCCGTCTCTGACGTTCTGGATCTTCGCGGGTCTGGCCGCGGGCGTCGCCTTCGGCCTGCTCGCGCCGTCCGGTTGGTCCGTGGCGCTCAAGCCGGTCGGCAAGCTGTTCATCCGGCTCATCAAGATGATCGTGGCGCCGCTGATCTTCGGCAGCCTGACCGTGGGCCTGGCGCAGGCGGGCACGGAGCACATCGGCCGTCTGCTCCTGAAGTCCCTGCTCTGGTTCTGGCTGGCGACCTCGATCGCGCTGGGCGTGGGCCTGGCGGTCGGCAACGTCGTCCGTCCCGGCGCCGGGGCCGCGGCGTCCGGCGCGGCCTACGAGCCGGTCGAGCAGAAGCACCGCCCCCTGCTCGAGCAGATCGTCCCGGAGAGCTTCTTCGAGGCGATGTCCGAGAACGCCATCCTCCAGATCGTGTTCTTCTCCATCCTCTTCGGCATCGGCCTGGCCTCGGTCGGCGAGAAGGGGCGGCCCGTGCTGGAGTTCCTCAAGTCCATGACCGCCGTGATGTTCCAGGTCACCGAGTACGTGATGCGCTTCGCGCCCGTCGGCGTGGCCGCGGCGATGGCGGCGGCCATCGGCGCCCACGGACCCATGGTCATCGTGCGCCTGGCCAAGCTGGTCGGCTCCCTGTACCTCTCGCTCGGCGTCTTCACCGTCCTGCTCCTGCTGGGCGCCAAGGCGCTGACGCGCCTGCGCGTCGGCCGTCTCCTGCGCGAGCTGGAGGAGGCGCTGGTCCTGGCCTTCTCGACCACCTCCTCGGAGTCCGCGCTGCCCAAGGCCATGGCCTCGATGGAGCGGCTCGGCGTGCCGGAGCACGTCGTCGGCTTCGTGATCCCGGCCGGCTACAGCTTCAACCTGGACGGCAGCACGCTGTATCTGGCCCTGGCCGCGCTGTTCATCTCCCAGGCGGCCGGTGTCCCGATGAGCTTGGGCAAGCAGCTGACGATGATGCTCACGCTGATGCTCACCTCCAAGGGCGTGGCGGCCGTGCCGCGCGCCAGCCTAGTCGTGCTCTCGGCGACCTGCGCGAGCTTCGGGCTCCCGCCGGAGTGGATCGCGACCATCCTGGGCGTCGACGAGGTGATGGACATGGGCCGCACGACGATCAACGTCCTGGGCAACTGCGTCGCCTGCGTCGTCGTCGCCAAGTGGGAGGGCGTCCTGCCCGCCTCCGCGCCGGTGCTCACCGGCGAGGCCCCGCGGCCGTGACTCGCGCATGAAGCGCTGCCCCGCCTGCGGCGCCGGCAACCCGCGCGACGCCGAGCACTGCGGCCACTGCCCGGCGTCGTTCCCGCGCGAGTCGGCGCTCCCGCCGCCGCCGGCGTCCACCGGCGCGGCGATGCGCGCGCGCCTGCCGCATGTGCCGCCGTGGGGCTGGGCGCTGATCGCGGCGGCCGCCGGCCTCCTTTTTTACGAATCCCGGCCCGCGCCGGCGCCCGCGTCCTCCTCCGGGGCGTCGGCGGCGTTCGACGCGTCGCGCGACGCCGACCGCGACCTGGCCGACGGACTGGCGCGCGCCAAGGTGACGAACCGCCGCGTCCTGGTGGACGTGGGCGGGAACTGGTGTCTGTGGTGCCGGCGCATGGACGAGTTCTTCGCGGCGCACGCGGACCTGGCGGAGCTGCGCGACGCGAACTTCGTGGTCGTGCGCGTGTCGGTGACGCCCGAGCGGCCCAACGCCGCCGTGCTGTCGCGCTTCCCGGCGGTGGAGTCCTACCCGCATTTCTTCGTCCTGGAGCCGGACGGGACGCTGGTCTTCTCGAAGGACACCGGCGAGCTGGAGGACGGGGTGAGCTACGACCCGGTCCGCGTCGCGGGCTTCCTGAAGAGCTTCGCGCCCCCGCGCTGACCCCGTCCGGGGCGAAATGGTAGACTGTGCCCCGTCGTGACCGGCCACCCCTCCTCCGCCTTCGACTCGCGCGACTTCCGCCTGCTCACCCTGGCGCGCTTCCTGGTCACCTTCGCGCTGCAGGTGCAGACGCTGGTGATGGCCTGGCAGATCTACTCGATCAAGCACGACCCGCTGTACCTGGGCCTGATCGGCCTGTTCGAGGCGGTGCCCGCGCTGTCGCTGGCGCTGATCGCCGGCGACGTGGTGGACCGTTCCGACCCCCTGAAGGTGTACAAGAACGTGGTCCGCGGCGTGCTGGTCTCCGCGGGGCTCCTGCTCGCCGTCTCGCTGCCGGCGCTGGGCGTGCCCGACTCCGCGCGCGTGTTCTGGATCTACGCGGCGGCCTTCATCGCGGGCTCGGCGCGCGGCTTCGGCCAGCCGTCCACCTACGCGCTGATCCCGCAGATGGTCTCGCGCGAGGAGCTGGCGGTGTCGTCGGCGTGGTCCACCGCGGCCTTCCAGATGGCGTCGATCGTCGGCCCGGGGCTGGGCGGCATCCTGTACGCGTGGCGCGGACCGCTGATCCCGTACGGCCTGGACGTCGCCCTGCTGTTCGGCTCGCTGTCCGCGGCGTCGCTGATCGCGCTGCGCCCGAAGCCGGCGGCGCGCCCCGAGGCGGGGGAGAGCGGGTTCCAGCGCGTGACCGCCGGCCTGCGCTTCGTGTTCTCCCGCGAGATCCTGCTCGCCGCGCTGGCGCTCGACATGTTCGCGGTGCTGTTCGGCGGCGTCGAGGCGATCCTGCCCGTGTTCGCCGCCGACATCCTTCACTGCGGCGCGCCGGGGCTGGGGCTGCTGCAGGCGGCGACCTCCGTCGGCGCGCTGGCGGGCTCGGCGCTGATGATCCGCCGGCCGGTGAAGAAGGGCGCCGGCCCGGTCCTGCTGGCGATGGTCACCGGCTTCGGGCTCTGCGTCATCGGCTTCGCCTACTCGCGCGTCCTGTGGCTGTCGATGCTCCTGCTCGGGACGGCCGGCGCGCTCGACAGCGTGAGCATGGTCATCCGCGGCGCGATCGTGCAGATGTCCTCGCCCGACAACATGCGCGGGCGCATCTCGGCGGTCAACGCGATCTTCATCGGCGTGTCGAACGAGATCGGCGCGTTCGAGTCCGGCCTGGCCGCGAAGCTGCTGGGGGCCGTGCCCTCGGTGGTCGCCGGCGGCTGCGTGACGCTGGCGACGGTCGCGGCGGCGGCGTGGATCTCGCCGAAGCTGAGGCGGATGGACCTCGAGGACCTGACGGCCTAGCGGGACGGCGGGCGCGCGAGCAGGTCGTCCACCAGCGCCCGCACCTTCGCGTAGTTGGCGCGCGCGTCCGGGGCGGACGCGTCGGCCTCCAAGAGGCGCAAGGTCCCGCGGAAGTGCTCCAGCACCGGGCGCGTCTGGCGGCGGTAGATCTCCATGCGCTTGCGGAACACCTCTTCGGAGTCGTCCATGCGGCCGCGCGCCAGGATGCGGCGCATCAGCTCGGCGTCCGAGGCCTCCAGATGGATCATCCCGTCGAGGACGCCGCCGCCTTGCAGCCAAGAATCGATGACCCCGGCCTCCTCGGGCCGGCGCGGGAAGCCGTCCAGGATGAAGCCTTTCTCGGCCGCGTCCGGCCGCGACAGGCGCTCGGTCACGACGCGGCGCACCAGGTCGGAGTCCACCAGGTCGCCGTGCGACATCGTCTCGGCCAGCGCGGGGTCGGAGGCGGCCCTCTCGCGCAGGAGCTCGCCGACCGAGATGTGGATCATCCCGTAGTCGGCGGCCAGCATCTTGCCGAAGGTGGTCTTGCCCACGCCGGGCGGTCCGGTGATCAGCAGGCGCAGGGGCCGCGCGGCGAGGGCCGCCGCGGCTGCCGGCGCGTCGGGGACGGGGGACGGCGCCGGCGCGGCCGCCGCGAGGACCGGGGCGGGAGCGGCCGCGAACGCCGAAGGCGCGGAGAGCGGGGTCAGCGACGGCGCCGAGAGCAGGACGCCCGGCGCGAGCGCCGCCGGGGCGAGCGCGGCCGCGCCGGAGACGCCGACCGCGCCGACGACGGGGACGCGGACCGGGGCGCGCGCGACCTGCGCGGACGCGGAGGCGCCCAGGAGGGCCAGGAGCGACGCGGCCGGCAGGCGGAGTCCGCCCATGCCCTCAGGGTAGCGGCGGCGCGGAGGAGCGGTCAGGGCCCAAAGGCCCAGCGCGTCCTAGGCCGTCGCCGAGCGCAGGCGCTCGATGCGCTTCTCGAGCGGCGGGTGCGAGGCGAACAGCGCGACCAGGCCGCCCGACTTGCCGGCGATCTTCAGCGTCGCGTAGGCCGGCTTCTGGTCGAAGGGCTCGTAGCGGCGCTGGAGCTCCTGCAGGGCGGCGATCATCTTCTCGCGGCCGGCCAGGCGCGCGCCCCCGGCGTCGGCGCGGTACTCGCGCCAGCGGGAGAACGCGGCCACGACCATCGAGCCGAGCAGGCTGAAGACGATCTCGAACACGATGGTGATCAGGTACTGCATGCCGCGGTTGTCCTCGCGGTCCGAGCTGCGGGTCCAGACGAAGGCGATCACGCGCGCCAGGAACATCACGAACGCGTTGACCACGCCCTGGATCAGCGTCATCGTGACCATGTCGCCGTTGGCGACGTGGGTCATCTCGTGGCCGAGCACGCCCTCCAGCTCCGCGCGGTCCATGGAGGCCAGCAGGCCGGTCGAGACGGCGACCAGCGCGCGCGCCTTGGTGGGGCCGGTCGCGAACGCGTTGAGCTCGGGGCTCTCGTACACCCCGACCTCGGGCATCGCGGGCAGGCCCGCGCGCTCGGCGAGCTGGTGGACGGTGCGGACCAGGTCGGCCGCCGCGCCGGTGGCGCCGCGGGGGTCGATGACCTGCACGCCCATCGCCCACTTCGCCATCACGCGCGACAGCGCCAGCGAGATGAACGCGCCGCCCATGCCCCAGACCAGGCAGAACGTCAGCAGGGCGCCGTAGTCGATGCCGCGCGCGCTCAGGTACGGGCGCACGCCGAGCAGGTTCAGCGTGATCGAGATGGTGACGACGACGAGGAGATTGACGAGGGAGAAGAGGAAGATGCGCTTGAGCCAGGCCATAAGGGGGACCTCCGTGCGGAACGACCCTATTCTATCTTTTCTTATTACGGCGCACTTCCGGCCAAGTTCGGTAGGGGCGCCGCAGGAGGGAGGCGTTCAGGTAGCGCGGGTCGCGGGTCACTTCCTTGCCGACCCACGGGGGCAGGGCGACCTTGCGGGAGGCGCGGTCCAGCTCCACCTCGGCCACGACCAGGCCCGCGTTGTCGCCGAAGAACTCGTCGACCTCCCAGGTCAGGCCGCCGAAGCGCACGCGCGTGCGCGTCTTCTCGATCAGCGGGCGCAGGCACAGCTTGAGCAGGTCCGCGGCGTCCCGGGCCGGGATGCGGTACTCGAACTCCGCGCGGGAGATGCCCTTCGCGGGGCCCTTCACGTTCAGCGTGCCGGCCCCGTCCTCCAGGCGCACGCGGACCGAGCGGTCGAGGCTGGCGCACAGGTAGCCCTGGCGCAGGCGCGACCGGC
Source organism: Elusimicrobiota bacterium (assembly GCA_016194625.1). The sequence continues at coordinate 9,793 of JACQBB010000386.1, forward strand.
GCCCGCGGCGCCAGCCGTCGCCCGTGACCAGGAACTTGCGCTCGATCTCGCGGCCCATGCGCCAATCTACCAAACCGGCGGGCCCCTTGACATTATTGAACGTTCAGTCTATAATGACCGCATGGGCCGCCCTCGCTCGTTCGACGCCGACGCAGTCCTCGACAAGGCCGTGGAGACCTTCCGCGCCAAGGGCTACGAGGCCGCGTCCATCGAGGACCTCGAGAAGGCCACCGGCCTGCGCCGCGCCAGCCTGTACGGCGCCTTCCACGACAAGCACTCGCTGTACCTGGCCGCCCTGCGCCGCTACGACGCGACGCGCGCGGTCCGGATGATCGCGGAGCTGGACGCCCAGCCGACGGGGCGGCGCGCGCTGGAGCGGCTGTTCGAGCTCGTCGTCGCGCAGTGCGCGGCCGATCCGTCGGGCTGCCTCATCGCCAACGCCGCGATGGAGCGGGGGAACTCGGACGCGGGCGCCGCGCGCTGCATCGGCGACAACCGCCGGCGCGTCGAAGGCGCCCTGCACGCCGCCGTATTGCGCGGCCGCGCGGACGGCAGTCTCAAGGGACGCGGGGACGCGGGCGCCAAGGCGCGCCTGCTGTTCTCCGTGGTCCTCGGCTTGCGCGCTCTGGCCAAGTCCGGCTGCACGCGCGCCCAGTTGAAGGAGGTCTCGGACCTCGCGCTGGAGACGGTCTGATTTTTTTCGGCCTCGTTATTGACTGAACAGTCCAAAACAAACAAGGAGACAGACGATGAAGACCCTCGAAGGCAAGGCAGCGGTGGTGACGGGCGGCGCGCGCGGGATCGGCGCGGCGATCGCGGAGCGGCTGGCGAAGGACGGCGCGGCCGTGGCGGTGAACTACGCGAAGTCGGCCAAGGAGGCGGAGGCGGTCGTCGAGCGCATCCGCAAGGCCGGCGGGAAGGCCGTCGCGCTGAAGGCCGACATGAGCGACGGGGCGCAGGCGAAGGGCCTCGTCGAAGCGGCGTTCAAGGAGTTCGGCCGCCTGGACATCCTGGTCAACAACGCCGGACGGGCGGATTTCATGCCGATGGACGGCGTGGACGCGGCGCACGTGAAGGCGCAGTTCGACCTGAACGTCAACGGCCCCATCTTCGCGACGCAGGCGGCCGCGGCGCGCTTCCCGAAGGAAGGCGCGCGCGTGATCAACGTCAGCTCCGTGGTGGCGCGGAGCTCCTTCGCCGGCGCCTCGGTGTATTCCGCGACGAAGGCCGCCCTCAACGCGCTCACGCGCGTCTGGGCCGCGGAGCTGGGCCCGAAGGGCGTGACCGTCAACGCGGTCGCCCCGGGTCCGGTCGAGACCGACATGATGAAGTCCGTCGTCAGCGACGAGATGAAGAACGGCATGATCGCCCGCACGCCGCTGGGCCGCCTGGGCGCGCCGTCGGACATCGCCGACGCCGTGGCCTTCCTGGCCTCGGACGACGCGCGCTGGATCACCGGCCAGGTCATCGAGACGGCGGGCGGCATCAACCCTTGAAGCCGGAGGTCCTATGAACGAGAGACACTTCACCGACGAGTCGTTCGCGACGGAGGTCCTGGGGTCCGAGAAGCCCGTGCTGGTGGACCTGTGGGCGCCCTGGTGCGGCCCGTGCCGCATGCTGGCGCCCGTGGTCGAGGAGCTGGCCAAGGAGTACGACGGGAAGGTCGTCGTCGGCAAGCTGAACACCGACGACAACCCGGCGACCGCGGCGAACCTGCGGGTGTCGGCCATCCCGACGCTGGTGTTCGTGAAGGGCGGGAAGGTCGTGGGGTCCATGGTCGGCGTGCAGTCGAAGGCGGCGATCAAGGCGCGCCTCGACGCGCTGGTGGACGCATGACCGGGAGGAGGTTGAAGCCGGGGGACCCGTTCCCGGCCCTCAGACTTCGGACGATACGGCAGGCGAACGTCTCGATACCGACCGTCGGCGCGAGGTGGACGCATGTCCAATTCCGTCGATTCGCCGGCTGTCCGATATGCAACCTGCACATGCGCTCGTTCGCTGAGCGCGCTCCCGAGCTGGCGGCCCGCGGCATCCGCGAGGTGGCGGTCTTCCATTCCTCGGAGGAGGCCATGCTCCCCTATCAGGGAGACCTCCCGTTCGACGTCGTCGCGGACCCGGAGAAGAAGCTGTACGCGCTCCTCGGCGTCGGGGCCTCGATCCGCTCGGTCCTGAGCCTCGGGGCCCTGGCGTCGGCACTCAGAGGCAGTCTGGCGACCAAGCCCACGGCGCTCGCGGAGAACGGACGCCTGGGTCTGCCGGCGGATTTCCTCGTCGGCCCAGAGGGCCGCGTCGCCGCCTGCAGATACGGCGTCACGGCGGACGATCATTGGACGGTCGACGACCTCCTGGCTCTGGCTGTTTGACGCTCCGAGGGGGGCGCCGCCCGACGGCGGCGCCCCCTTGTCCGGCCGGGGGCGATATTGTCATCATCGGGCCATGAACTCCCGAGCCACCATCCCCCTGCCCGTCAACGAGCCCGTCCTGTCCTACGCGCCCGGCAGTCCCGAGCGCGCCAAGTTCTACGCGCGCCTGGCGGAACTCAAGTCGCGCAAGACCGAGATCCCCCTCGTCATCGGCGGCGAGGAGGTGCGCACGGGCAAGAAGCATGAGATCCGCTCCCCGTACGACCACGGCCAGGTCATCGGCAAGGTCCACGAGGGCGGCGTGCCGGAGATCAAGAAGGCGATCTCGGCGGCGAACAA
>JACQBB010000032.1 GCA_016194625.1 Elusimicrobiota bacterium
GGAGCACCCGTACACCGTCTCCTCGGCTCCCGACGGCCCGGTCCTGCGCCTGGCGATCAAGGACCTGGGCGACGCCACGCGCGCCCTGCAGACGGTCGCCGTCGGCAGCCCCGCGCTGATCGAGGGCCCCTACGGCGGCCTGTTCCGCGAGCCGATCGGGACCCTGCCCGAGCTGTGGCTCGCCGGCGGCATCGGGATCACTCCGTTCCTGAGCCGCGCGCGCGGCCTGCGCCCGGAGGACGGGGCGGACGCGACGCTCGTCTTCTGCGTCCAGGACGAGTCCCGCGCCCATTTCCTGCCCGAGCTCCGGGACATCGCGGCCCGCGTCCCCGGCTTCCGGGTGATCCCCCACTATTTCTCCGCGCACGGGGCGCTCGACCGCGCCTTCCTGCTGTCGCGGGCGCCCGACCTGGCGCGGCGCGTCGCCTACGTGTGCGGCCCGCCCCCCATGATCGCCGCCGCGCGCGCGGCCCTGCGGGGCTGCGGCGTGCCCGCCGACCGCATCCGCTCGGAGGACTTCGCATGGCTCTGAGGAGCCTCGTCCGCGCCGCCTTCGTCGCCTTCGCCGCCGTCGCGGCGGCGATCGGGGTCGCCGGCTACCTGTCCCCGAGGACCGCGGCGCCGTCCGGACGCGCCGTCGCCGCCGCCGAGCTGGCGCGCCACGCGACGCCCGCCGACTGCTGGATCGCGGTCGACGGAGGCGTGTACGCGGTGAGCGCCTACCTCCCGGAGCACCCGGCCCCGCCGGGCCTCATCGAGCCGTGGTGCGGCAAGGACGCCTCCGCGCCGTTCCGGGACAAGGGCGGAGGTCCGCACAGCGCCGCGGCGCGCGCGGCGCTGGAGACCTACCGCGTCGGCGAGCTGCGCTGAGGGCGGGGCCGGACGGCCCAGCGTCCGGAGGACTTAGGACCCTCGTGCGGGACCGGGAGCGGCGCTATCATCTCCTCATGATGAAGAACGCTCTCCTGCTCGCCGCCGGACTCGCCGCTCTCGCCGCCCCCGCGTTCGCCACGCACCCGAACGAGGTCTGCCGCATCAAGATCGACGTCGCCGCGCTGGCCAAGGCCGCCGGCGCCGACCCGTCCTCGGTCCGCGTGCGCTTCGTCTTCGCCGGCGGGATCTCGAACCTCACCGACATGACGCCGCCCGCGCCGGTCGTCGTCTCCAAGCCCGCGGAAGGCCCCTGGATCTACGCGACGGAGCTCCACTCGAACCTGTACTACCGCCGGCTGGCGGCGGTGAAGGTCGAGTCGATCCTCTACAAGACCACCGACGGGACGCCCGAATGGACGGCCGCGGTGGACCGGCCCGCGCAGGACACGGACGCGAAGGACGCGCCGATCCGCTGCGAGCAGTACGCGGACTGACGCCGCGGACGGCGGGCTTCAGCGCTCGGGGGCCGCGCCGAGGAGGTAGCGGTGCCGCGTCGGGTCCGCCCCGCCGGCGAGCAAGCCGGCGTCGTACACCGGCGCGTACACGTACGCCGAGACGGGAAGCACGAGCGCGGGGCGCCCCGTCGGGAAGCCTTCCGAGACCGCGAAGTCGGGATCGACCGCGGCCTCCTGTTCCGGCGTCCGGCGCACCGCGAACGCGAAGCCCGGTTCGCCGCGGTGCGCGGCGACGAAGGCCTCGAGGGAGTCGAAATAGGCGTTCAGCGGGGCGTTCGCGCGCTCCGTCGCGCGGGAGGCCGCGTAGGAAGCCGCGGCGTCGGCCGCGCCCCCGACGGCGAGGAGGGCCAGAGCCGCCGTCCGCGCGCCGAGTCCGAGGCGGGAGAAATCCACCAGCGCGTAGACGAGGACGGCGCCGACCAGGCCGAAGAAGTAGAGATAGTAGGTCACCCCCAGCGCGTACGGACGGCCCGCGCAGACCACCGCGGCGTACGCGGCGAGCAGGCACGCGAGCAGCGCCGCGAAGCGGCCGTTCGCGCGCAGCCGCTCGCGCGCGAAGCCCGCGCGCAGAGACCACGCCAGCGCTCCGGCGAGCAGGACGGCCGTCAGCGCGGCCGCGCGGGAGTCCAACGCGCCGTCGGCCCACGCGTAGCGCGCGACCGGGCGGGCCGCGAACGCCGCGTTCCAGGACTCGCACGCGCGGAGCGTCCAGCCGGCGAGGGTCTTCGCCACGCGCAGCGGGAAGAAGTCCCCGGCGGCCCCGCCGACGCGCCGGTCCACCCAGAAGAGGCGCTCGACGCGCGGCAAGCGCGCCGCGTACAGGGCGGCGTAGGCGAGCGGCGGCGCCAGCGCGGCCGCCGCCGCGCGGTCGATGCGGCCTCGGTTCCGCCATAAGAGGTCCGCGGCGACGAGGACGGAGGCGATGACGCCCATCTCGTAGCACAGCGCCGCGGCGAGCATCAGCGCCGCGTAGGCCGCCGCCCGGGCGGGGCCGCCGCCCTCCAGGCGGCGCGCGGCGAGGAACGCGGCGAGCATCAGCGCGAATCCCAGCAAGTAGCCGCCGAGGTGGCTCCAGGCGACCAGCTCGAAACCCGGTGCGAACACGGAGAAGCGCAGAGCGAAAGCGGCCGCGAAGATCCCCGGCTGGATCGCCCACAGAAGCTCGAACAACGCGAAGACCACGACCAGATGCAGGCCCAGGTTCAGCGCGTTCCACGCGCGATAGTCGCGGCCGAACGCCGCGTTCTCGGCGGCGAGCAGGGCGAACAGCAGGGGGCGATAGAGCGCCTGGTCGCCCTTCTGCCAACGCCGGTCGGCGTTGTAATCGAGCAGGCGCAGGCCCGCGGCCAGCGAACGCTCCCCGCCGACCTCGCGGAAGTACAGGATCTGGTCCGAGGTGAAGTAGCGCGACAGCGCCGGACGATGGACGGGCACGGCCAGCGCCAGAAGGACGGCGGCGAAGACCGCGCGGCGGGTCCAGGGACCGACGGTCTCCGCGCGGGCCGTCAAGGCCGCGCCGAGTACCAGCGCGCGGCGAGCCACGCCGCGACGGCCGCGACCGCCAGCACGCCGGCCGCGGCCCACTGCGGCGCGCGGCTCTCGTCCGCGTAGGGGTCGTCGAGCGTGCGCGAGGCGTTGGCCGGCAGCTCCGCGAGGCCGGTCAGCGCGCCGCCGAACGGGATGTTGATGCGCACGAGCGCGTTGACCGCCCAGCCGTTGGCGTCCAGGATGGGGCCGAGGTTGCGCTGGCGCAGCTTCAGCGCGGCGATCAGCATCGACGGCCCCGAGACCAGCAGGACCGCGCCGGCCAGAGCCAGCGGCATCTGCCACGCGGCCAGCCTGCTGAACGCGGCCACCACGGCGCCGAACGCGGCGCCCAGGGCGCCCATCGCCAGGCCGATCGCCGCGAAGATGCCGGCGAACTTGCCCACGTCGAACGCCTCGGGCTTGGGCGGGACGCCGGCGATCGCCTTGCCCGCGTGGTCCACGCCCGCCGCGGCCGCGTCGTGCGAGGCCTTCTCGCGCTCGCTGGCGAACTTGTGGATCTGCGCCTCGACGAGGCGGACGACCTTCTTGTACGGCGACCAGAACGCCTGGCGGATGCTGATCGGGTTGTCGACGATCTTCACGACCGTCGCGTCCCAGTCGCGTCCCTTGCGGTCGTAGAACACGCCGTTGCGGCCGACCATCAGGTTGTCGGAGTCGCCGCCGGTCACGGCGGCGGCCACCGTCATCTTCTCGCCGGTCGCGCGGCGCACGCACTCGCAGTACAGCAGGTAGGTCTGGCTGAGCGCGGCCAGCGCCGAGTGCTTGGCCATGTCCTCGACGCGCACGCACAGCTCGCACGAGCGGCCGTCGATGTACAGCGTGCCGGCCTGGAACACGGCCTTGCGCTTGCGGCCGTAGAAGTCCGTGAACGAGACGAAGTTGCACAGCAGCCGGTACAGGTCGCGGTGGTAGCGCGCCAGGCGCTCGAGCGACTGGACCGAGTCGAACTGCGGCTTCAGCTCCAGGTCCTTGGCGATCAGCGCGTCGACCGCGCCGCGGCCGGCGGCCAGCGCGGCCTTCAGGCGCTCGGCGCCCAGCGTCTCGACGCGCGTCGCGGGCTTGGCGGACAGCCACTTCTCCTGCGCCGCGAAGCGCTCCTGCAGGCCGCGCCACTCCGCCTCGGTCAGCGCCGTCCGGTCGCCCAGCGCCGGGAGCACCGCGTCGGAGCGCAGGCGCGCGACGGCGTCGGCCCACGCGGGGTTCACGCCCCCGTCGAGCGGCAGGGCGCGCCCGGCCTCCACGCGCGCCAGCGGGAAGGCCGCCAGTTCGGGCACGCCGGTCGCCAGCGTGAGGCCGGCCAGCGGGGCGTAGTCCGCCTCCGGGCGGTTGAGCGCGGCGACGGCGCGCGCGTCGTAGGCGGCGGTGCGGCAGCGGGCGAAGTAGTCGTCGGCCTTCGCGCGCACCGCGGAGAACGCGGCCAGCGCGTCGGCGGTCTTGTCGCCGAGCAGGGCGGAGCCGCCCGCGCCGGCGTCGCGCCAGGCGGCCAGCGCCGCGGCCTCCGCGAAGAACTTGTCCACCAGCGCCTTGTCCACGCCGGCCTTGCCGCCGCGGTCGGGGACGGAGCCGACGCACTCCATGATGTCGGCGATCAGCGCGCGCGTCGCCGCGTCGTCGGCCGAGTCGGCCGTGACCACGCCGTCGCCGTTGAAGCGCGTGCCGGCGAAGAACTTCTCGGAGTCGGCCACGTCGCCGACCGCGATCGCGCCCGCGCCGCCCTTGCCCTCGGTCTTCAAGACCTCGCGCGCCAGGGTCAGCAGGCGCTTGCCCTCCTCGCCGGAGTCGTCGATCGCCGAGAGCGGGAGCGCCTCGGCCCCCGCGCGCAGGGCGCCGATGTCCTTGAGGACGGTCCCCGCCCACTCCACCGCCGCGGCGATCTCGGGCACGCGGATGCGCCCGTCGCCGTCGGTGTCCAGCAGCTTCAGCGTCTTCTCGTCGAACTCGAGACCCGACACCGGGCAGCCCAGCGCGACCCACAGCTTCTGGTCGAGCGCGCGCAGGTTCCTCAGGTCGTCGGCCGTGTCGAGCAGCACCTGGTCGGTGCCGCCGGCGCGGAAGAACCGCCAGACGTGGGCGCCGTCGACGGCGGGGAGAAGTCGCATGGGGAGCTCCTGGGGACGGGTGATGCCGCTATTCTAGATAAATGCGGCGCGGCTCAGCGCAGGACGAGCCAGCTCGCCGCGGCCAGAGCCTGCGCGAGCGCCGCGCCGTACAGCGGCGCGTAGGCGACCCACGAGCGGTCGCCGGAGCGCACCCATTCCCGCGCGGCGCGCGTGCTGGGGACCTTGTCGATCCACGGCGCGCGGCGCTTCATCTCGCCCTCCAGGGACCAGGCGAGCGCGGCGGCCAGGACGCCGACCGCGGCCTTCTCGACGGCCAGTCCGCCCGTCAGGCCGCAGCGCTCTACGGGATGCGCGGCCACTCCGCCCCCCGTTTGTCCGGCGTGAAGCGTCTCGTGAAGCTCGACGAGACCGACTCGACCCAGCTCGTCGCCCGGCGCCTGGCCGCCGAGGGCGCCCCCGACGGGACCTTGGTGTGGGCGCTGCGCCAGACCGCGGGCAAGGGGCGCCTGGGCCGGCGCTGGCGCTCGGCGCCCGGCGGGCTGTACCTGTCCTGGCTGATCCGCCCGGAGTTCCCCCCGGCGCGGCTGGCCGACTTCTCGCTGGCCTGCGGCGCGGCGGCCGCGGCCGCGCTGCGCGCGTTCGGCGTCGCGCCCGCGGTGAAGCCGCCCAACGACGTGCTGGCGCGCGGCGCCGACGGCCGCTACCGCAAGCTGTGCGGCATCCTGTGCGAGGCGTCGGGCGACTCGTCGCGCCTGCACTGGCTGGTCGTGGGCGTGGGCGTCAACGTGGACAACGACCCGCCGCTCAAGCGCGCGACCAGCCTGCGCGCGCTGACCGGGAAGACGACGGGGCCGGAGCCCGTCCTGCGCGAGCTGATGAAGCGGCTCGCCCGCGCGCGCCGCGCGGGCGGCTTCGCGTGACCCCGCGCGCGTACGCCGGCCTGCGCGACGGCGCGGAGTACGACTTCGTCGTCGTCGGCTCGGGCTTCGGCGGCTCGGTCGCGGCCCTGCGTCTGGCCGAGAAAGGCTACCGCGTGGCGGTGCTGGAGACCGGCGCCTCGTTCCGCGACGAGGACTTCCCCAAGACGAACTGGGACCTGCGCCGCTTCCTGTGGCTGCCGGAGCTGTTCCTGTACGGGATACAGCGCCTGACCTTGCTCGACGACGTGCTGGTGCTGTCCGGCGCGGGCGTGGGCGGCGGCTCGCTGGTGTACGCGAACACGATGATGGAGCCGCGCCCGGCGTTCTACGAGGCCCCCGAGGCCCGGCGCCTGGCGCCGGACCTGAAGGCGCGCCTGGCCCCGCACTTCGCGACCGCGCGGCGAATGCTCGGCGCCAACCCGGTCCCCGGGACTTTCGCCGCCGACGAGGTGCTGAAGGCGATCGCCGTCGAGTCGGGACGCGGCGACACCTTCCACCCCGTGGACGCCGCCGTCTATTTCGGAGAGCCCGGCGTCGAGACGCCGGACCCGTACTTCGGCGGCAAGGGCCCCGCGCGCGCCGGCTGCCGGCTGTGCGGCGGCTGCATGACCGGCTGCCGCCACAACGCCAAGAACACGCTGGTGAAGAACTACCTGCACCTGGCCCAGGCGCTCGGCGCGGAGGTGTACGCGCGGACCTCCGTCGAGCGGCTGACCGCCGGCGCGGACGGCTACGCGCTGACGGCGCGCCGCTCGGGCTGGAGCCTGGGGACGAAGACGGTGCGCGCGCGCCGCGTCGTGGTCGCCGCGGGCGTGCTCGGCACGCTGAAGCTCCTGTTCGCCTCGCGCGCCGGCCTGCCGGGCCTCTCCGGCCGCCTGGGCCGCGACGTGCGCACGAACTCCGAGGTCCTGTCCGGCGTCACCGACCTGCGCGGCGCGACCGACTGGTCGCGCGGCACCGCGATCAGCGCCGAGATGCGCCCCGACGACGAGACGCGCGTCGAGGCCGTGCGCTACGCCGAGGGGTGCGACGCGATGTCCCTGCTCGCCGTGCGCGACGCCGGCGGCGAGGGCCGCGCCGCGCGCCTCGCCCGCCTGCTCGTCCGCTTCTTCGCGCGGCCGCGGGAGTCGCTGCGCTTCCTGCTCCCGTTCGGCTGGGCGCGGCGCTCGACCATCCTGCTCTTCATGTCCACCGCCGAGTCGCGCGTGCGCGTGGAGCTGCGCCGCGGCCGCCTGCGCTCGCGCCCCGAGGACGGCGCCGCTCCGCCCCCGGCGGACCTCCCGACGGCCGCGCGCGTCCTGCGCCGCTTCGCCGAGAAGGTCGGCGGCGTCGCCCAGGTCTCCTCGGCGTCCTCGCTCCTGGGCCTCAGCACCACCGCGCACGTCCTCGGCGGCGCGGTGATGGGGACCGGTCCCGAGAACGGCGTCGTCGGCCTGGACGGCAAGGCCTTCGGCCTGAAGGACCTGTGGGTGCTCGACGGCTCCGTCGTCCCCGGCAACCTGGGCGCCAACCCCTCGCTGACCATCACGGCTCTCGCCGAGCACGCGATGAGCCTGGTCCCGGCGGCGCCCTCCGCGCGCCCCTGACGCCGCCCCCGCCGCGGCGTCCGTCCGGCCGGGCGATGTGGGCCCAATTACAATTGTTCCGTTCTGCTTCTTGCGGCGGGCCCGCCGTCGGGACATACTGAGTTCGGCCCCGAGGGCGCCGCGCCGTCGGACAGGACCGGTCCCGCCATGAGCGAAGAGAAGAGGGCGCAGGTGTACTCGACGTTCGAGGTCGCCCGCCTCTGCGGAGTGTTCCACACGACCGTCCTGCATTGGATCCGGAAGGGCAAGCTGCGCGCGTACGCCACTCCGGGCGGCCACCATCGCATCACCCGCTCCGCGCTGGTCGAGTTCATGGAGCGCTACGAGTTCCCCGTCCCGCGCGGCTGGGAGCCCTCTCCGACGCGCGTGCTGATCGTCGACGACGA
>JACQBB010000412.1 GCA_016194625.1 Elusimicrobiota bacterium
ACCCGCCTGCTCGGCGACAAGTCGGCGCTGACCTCGGTCGCGCCGCCGACGCAGTCGGCGACGGACCTGGCCGCGCTCGCGCGCGAGGTCGCCGAGGAGGCGCGCGCGGCGTTCGCGCCCGCGGGCGCGACCGTCACCGTCCTCGTCTCGGGCGAGGCGCCCGTCGCGCGCACCGACCGCCGGCCCATCGAGCTGGCCCTGCTGGCGGTCCTGCAGAACGCGCTGGACGCGTGCGCCGAGCGCGGCGGCGGCGAGGTGACCGTCGTCGTGCGCCGCGAGGGCGCCGACGCGGAGATCGAGGTGTCCGACGACGGCGGGGGGATCCCGGAGGAAGTCAAGCCGCTCGTCTTCGAGCCGCTGGCCGCGTCGCGCCACGGGCGTCACGGGATGGGCCTGGGGCTGTCGATGTCGCGCCGTTTTTTGGAGCGCCTCGGCGGCGGCCTGCGCTTGAAGAGCAAGGGCGGCTGCACCGCGGCCCTGCTCGTCGTGCCGCTCGACCGCGGCCTGCCGAAGATCCGCAACGAGGAATCCACCTGGGCCGGCCGCCGCGCCGGAGCGTGAGAGAGGAGACATGAGCGACCACGGTCCCGACCCGATCGACCCGCGATTGGCCCGCCCGGCGCCGGCCCCCGCGCCCGCCGCGAAGGCGCCGCCCGCGAAGGCCGCGCCGCCGCCGGCGCCGCCGGGCGCCGGAGAGCTCCTGGAGTCCGCGCTGGCGGGCCTCGCCGGGCCGGCCGCGTTCCGCGCGCTGGCCGCGCGCCCGGCTCCGTCGACGGCGACCGCCGGCGCCTTCGCGCTCTCGGCCGGGGCGGCGTCGCTGGCCGTCGGGCTCGCGCACGCCGTCGTGGAGTCCCCGGGCCTCCTCGGCCGCTTCTCGCCGCCGATGATCGCGGCGGTCGCCGTCGCCGCGCTCGGCCTGTACGGGAGCGTGACCCTGCTCCTGGCCGTGATGCTGTACGGCCTGGGCAACGCGCTCGGCGGCAAGGGCGACTTCGACCGCGGCCTCCAGGCGGCGGCGATGATGTCCGTGCTGTGGCCCGCCCAGATGATGTGCAACTGGTTCCCGCTGGCGTGGGTCCTGCCGTCGGCGCTGGCGGCGTGGCTGGCCGCGAACGCGCTCGAGGGCCTGTTCGCCGCGAAGCCGTGGACCGCGCGCACGGTGTGCGCGGTGCTCGGCGCGGGGGCGCTGGCGATGATCACGATCGCGCGCGTCGTCGGCGAGCGCGCCGCCGAGTCGGCGGCCGCGGCGCAGGCGATGACGCAGGCCGCGGCCTCCGAGGCGGACCTCGCCCGGCAGCTGCAGACGGTCGCCGCCCGGATGCAGGCGCTGCCCGACGCGGGGCCGCCGTCCGGCGGGCCGGGGACCGCCGCGCGTCCCGCGACGTCGGGCCTGGACCTGCTGCGCGGCGGCGAGGAAGGCCAGGCGGCCGCCCCCGAGCCGGCCGCTCCCGCCGCGCAGGCCGCGCAGGCCGTGCAGGCCGCCCAGGGCGCGCAGACCAACGCCTCGGGGATGCTCGACTCGCTCGCGCCGCTGCTCGACAACCCCGCGATGAGCAAGAACTTGACGGCCGCGCAGAAGGCGGAGATGCAGGAGCTGCAGGCCGTGATGGCCGACCTGCGCGCGCAGATGGCGTCGGGTCACAGCCTCAGCAACGCCGACTACGCGAAGAAGATGCAGCGCCTGCAGGCGCTGACGATGGCGATGATGGCGGCGGCCGCCGCCCAGACCGCGCCCGCGGCGCCGCCGACGCCCGCGCCGGAGAAGAAGACGCCGCACCTGAAGCTGCCGGAGCCGGGGGAGCGCCGATGAGCCTGGAGGGGAAGGTCGTCCTCGTCACGGGCGCGGGACGCCGCGTCGGCCGCACGATCGCGCTCGCCTTCGCCGCGAAGGGCGCGCGCGTCGCCGTCCACTACAACACCTCGGTCGCCGAGGCGCGCCGCGTCGTCGCCGCGGTGCGCTCGCTGTCCGGCGCCGACGCCGACGCGTTCCGCGCGGACCTGAAGGACCCGAAGGCGCCCGAGAAGCTCGTCGACGCGGTCGTGCGCCGCTTCGGCGCGCTGGACGTGCTGATCAACTCGGCGTCGCTGTACGAGAAGACGCCGTTCGCCGCCGCGACGGCCGACGACTGGGACCGCCACATGGCGGTCAACGCGCGCGCGCCGTTCTTCCTCGCCCAGGCCTGCGCCCCGCACCTGCGCCGCACCGGCGAGGGCTGCGTGATCAACGTGGCCGATTGGGCGGGCCACCGGCCGTACTCCGACTACGGGCCGTACTGCGCGTCGAAAGCCGCGCTGCTGTGCGCCAACAAGGCGCTCGCGAAGGCGCTCGCGCCGGAGGTCCGCGTCAACGCGGTCCTGCCCGGCCCGGTGCTCGCGCCCGAGGACATGAGCGAGGGGGAGAAGCGCAAGGTCGCGGACGCGACCCTGCTCAAGCGCCTGGGCTCGCCCGAGGCGGTCGCCCGCGCCTGCGTCTACCTGGCGGACTCCGCCGACTACACGACCGGCGCGGAGCTCACCGTGGACGGCGGCCGGCTGGTCGCTTAGGGAGGTCGGCCTTCACCTGGATCTCCGGCGCCGCGGCGGGGAAGCGCGCGCCCTTGAGGAGCTTGTCCCACATCTTCGGGTCGCGCCACTCCGCGCGCACCTGCTCGGAGAAGACGACGCGCGCCAGGTCGATCTCGCCCATGCCGGCGTCGTAGGCGTCCTCGCGGAAGCACTGCGCGTAGCCGGTCTCGGTCTCGTGCAGGATCACCGAGTGCACGCGCGCGGCCTCGTCGGCGTTGGCGCGCTCGGTGGCGTCCAGCAGGGCCTGGGCGGCGACGAAGATCACGCGGCTCAGCTGCTCGGCGGTGGGGGAGACGGGCAGGGAGACCCAGCGCTTCGAGTGCTCCTTCATCGCCTTCGCGTACGACGCCGACTCCGCGTCCCAGAACAGGGCCGCGTGGTCGAAGCCGTCCAGGAAGTCCTTCACGTGGCTCTTGAGCAGGCCGAAGTCGTACACCATCTGGCCGCGGTCCAGGCGGTCGGCGCTCAGCAGCAGCTCGCAGCGGAAGCTGTGGCCGTGGACCGAGTACTTGCAGCGGTCCGACGAGCAGTTCCGGACGATGTGCGACGCCTCGAAGCGGTACAGCTTGCGGATGATCATGGTCGCTCCCTGCGGATCTCGACGAACACGCCGCGCGTCCTCGGCATCACGGCCGGCTTCTTAGGCACCCGGACGACGACGGCGGAGGCGGCCGGGGCGGCGCGCAGGGCGGCGGCCGCCGCCGTCTCGGCCAGCGTCTCGATGAGGGCGCGCTCGCCGGCCTCGGCGCCGGCGCGCACGGCCTTCTCGACGGCCCCGTAGTCGGCCGCGCGGCGGAAGTCGTCGCGCGCGGCGGCCGCGGCGGCGTCCACCTGGAGCCCCACGTCGATCAGGATCCGCTGGGGACGGCGGCGCTCCGCGGCGGGGACGCCGACGCGGCAGCGGCACTCGACGCCCTCCAGCCAGACCATGTCCGGGACCATGTCCAGAGTCTACCAATCCGCGCGCCCGCCGTCACCGGGGGCTCCCGGAGCCCCGAGGGCGAAATGTTATAATCGCCGCATGTCCGAAACGAGAAAAGTCGTCATCATCGGCTCCGGTTCCGCGGCCTACACGGCCGCCATCTACGCGGCGCGCGCCAACCTGTCGCCGCTGGTCTTCGGCGGCGTCGCCATGGGCGGACAGCTGATGATCACCTCGGACGTCGAGAATTTCCCCGGCTTCCCGGAGCCCGTCTCCGGCCCCGAGCTGATGGAACGCATGAACCGCCAGGTCCAGCGCCTGGGCGTGAAGATCGTGCAGGAGTACGTGTCCAAGGCGGACCTGTCCAAGCGCCCGTTCACGGTCGAGACGACCGAGGGGACCAAGGCGACCGCGAGCACCCTCATCATCGCCACCGGCGCCAACGCCAAGTGGCTCGGCCTGCGCTCCGAGAAGAAGCAGATGGGCCACGGCGTCTCCGCCTGCGCGACCTGCGACGGCTTCTTCTTCAAGCAGAAGGACGTCTTCGTCGTCGGCGGCGGCGACACCGCGATGGAGGAGGCCAACTTCCTCACCAACTTCGCCAAGAAGGTCACGGTCGTCCACCGCCGCGACACGCTGCGCGCGTCGATGATCATGCAGGAGCGCGCCAAGAAGAACCCGAAGATCTCCTTCATCTGGGACTCGGCGGTCGAGGAGGTCCTGGGCGACGACCACGTCACCGGCGTCAAGCTCAAGAACCTGAAGACCGGCGCCGTCACCGAGGCGGCCTGCGACGGGCTGTTCATGGCGATCGGCCACACGCCGACCGTCGCCTTCCTGGACGGCCAGCTCAAGCTCAACGACGCCGGCTACATCGTCGCCGACGACCGCTGCCGCACCAGCGTCGAGGGCGTGTTCGCCGCCGGCGACGTGATGGACGACCGCTACCGCCAGGCGATCACCGCCGCCGGCAACGGCTGCAAGGCCGCCCTCGAGGCCGAGCGCTTCCTCGGGGAGAAAGGCGAGCACTGATGGGCCCGGTCGCCGAGCGCCGCGCCCTTCCGCCCTGGCTGAAGGTCACGCTGCCCACCGGCCCCGTCGTCGCGCGCCTGAAGGAGGCCTCGCGCTCGCGGGGCCTGTCCACCGTCTGCGAGGAAGCCCGCTGCCCGAACATGGGCGAGTGCTGGGGCGGCGGCACGGCGACCTTCATGGTGATGGGCGACACCTGCACGCGCGGCTGTCGGTTCTGCTCCGTGGGGACCGCCGCGCGCCCGCCGTTGCCCGATCCCGAAGAACCGGCCAAGCTCGCGCTGACCTTGAAGGAGATGGCGGTCGAATACGCCGTCCTGACCACGGTCTGCCGCGACGACCTGCCCGACCAGGGCGCCGGCCATCTCGCGGCGTGCATCCGGGAAGTGAAGGCGGCGAACCCCGGGCTCAAGATCGAGATGCTGCTGCAGGATTTCCGGGGGGATACAGCGCTTTTAGACACGGTGCTGGACGCCCGGCCCGACGTGGTGGCGCATAACGTCGAGTGCGTGGAGCGCTTGACGGGATCGGTCCGGGACGCGAAGGCGGGCTACAAGCAGTCGCTCGACGTCCTCAGGCACGCCAAGACGAAACAATCAGGGACGCCGACCAAAACGTCTCTCATGCTCGGGCTGGGAGAGACCGAAGACGAGCTCCTCCAGGCGTTCGACGACATCCGCTCCGTCGGGGTGGACATCCTCACGCTGGGGCAATACCTCCGCCCGACCGGGTCCCGTCATCACCTCCCGGTGGCCGAGTTCATCCATCCGGACGATTTCAAAAGATACGGCGAGCTCGCGCGCGAGCGCGGGTTCTTGTACGTGGCTTCCGGACCGTTCGTGCGCTCGTCTTATCGCGCGGCGGAGCTGTTCCTCAAGGGACATCTCGAGGAGAAGCATGGCGCTTAACACGGTCGCGACCCTCGACGTGAAGCGGCTGGAGGTCCTGGCGCCGGACGGCACGGTGGACGCCAAGCTGATGCCGAAGGTCGGCGACGACCTGCTCCTGACGATGTACCGGCTGATGGTCCAGATCCGGGCGTTCGACGAGCGGGCCATCCTGCTCCAACGCTCGGGGCGCCTGGGCACCTACCCGATGATCACCGGCCAGGAGGCGACGCAGTGCGTGCCGCCGCTGGCCCTGAAAGCCTCGGACTGGGTCGTGCCGACCTACCGCGGCGGCGGCGTGTACTTCGCGCGCGGGATGCAGATGCGCCACGCGCTGCTGTATTGGGCGGGCGACGACCGCGGCACGCACTTCGCCGAGAACACCAACGACATGATCTTCTCGATCCCGGTCGGCACGCACCTGACGCAGGTCGCGGGCCTGGCCTGGGGCCAGAAGCTGAAGGGCAAGAAGGGCGTGGCGCTCACCTACTGCGGCGACGGCACCAGCTCCAAGGGCGACCTGCACGAGGCCCTGACCTTCGCCGGCCAGTTCAAGCTGCCGGCCGTCTACATCATCGAGAACAACCACTGGGCGATCTCGGTGCCGCGCTCGCGCCAGGCGGCGTCGCAGACGCTGGCGCAGAAGGCCTGGGGCTACGGCGTGCACGGCCTGCAGGTGGACGGCAACGACGCGCTCGCCGTCTACAAGGCGGTGAGCGAGGCCGTCGCCCGCGCGCGGGCGGGGGAAGGCGCGACGCTGCTCGAGTGCGAGACCTATCGCCTGGGCCACCACACGACGGCCGACGACGCGACGCGGTACCGCTCGGACAAGGAAGTCGAGGCGTGGAAGAAGCGCGACCCGATCTCTCGGATGAAGAAATTCTTGGTATCAAAGAAGCTTTGGAACGAAACGAAAGAGAAGCAGCTCGCGGCGAGCACGAAACTCTGGATCGATGGAGAAGTAAAGGCATACGAAGATTTCCCGGCGCCGAACCCGCTCGACATGTTCGCCAACAACTACGAGCGCGCGACCCCGGCGCTGATCGAACAGCGGGCCGAGCTCGAGGAGCTGCTCAAGTTCAAGGGCGGGGCGAAGATCCTGACCGAACTGCCGCCGGCCGAAGGGAGGTTCCCGTGAGCGCCAAGACCAAGGCTCCGGCCGCGACGCGCACGCTGAACCTGGTCCAGGCCGTCAACGAGGCGCTGGACATCGCGCTCGGACGCGACGAGCGGGTCCTCATCTTGGGAGAAGACGTGGGCCGCAACGGCGGCGTGTTCCGCGCCACCGAGGGACTGTGGAAGAAGTACGGCGACGCGCGCGTGGTGGACACGCCGCTGGCCGAGATCGGCATCATGGGCTCGGCCATCGGCCTGGCCGTCAATGGTTTCAAGCCGATCGCCGAGATCCAGTTCGACGGCTTCATGCCCTCCGTGTTCGACCAGGTGGTCTGCCACCTGGGCCGCATCCGCTCGCGCACGCGCGGCAAGCTCTCGGTGCCGCTGATCCTGCGCGCGCCGCACGGCGGCCTCATCCACGCGCCCGAGCATCATTCGGAGAGCCCGGAGGCGTACTTCTGCCACACGCCGGGGATAAAAGTGGTCATCCCGAGCACGCCTTACGACGCCAAGGGCCTGCTTCTGGCGGCGGTCGAGTCGCCCGACCCCGTCGTCTTCTTCGAGCCGAAGCTCCTGTACCGCGCCGCGCGCGGCGAGGTCCCTTCGGGACACTACACGGTGCCCATCGGGAAGGCCCGGCTCGTCCAAGAAGGCACGGACCTCACCATCCTGACCTGGGGCGCGATGACCGTCACCTGCCAGAAGGCCGCCGAACGCCTCGCCGCCGAGGACAAGGCGTCCGTCGAGATCATCGACCTGCGCACGCTGACGCCGCTCGACTTGGACGCGATCCTGGCCTCGGTGTCCAAGACCGGCCGCTGCGTGATCGCCCACGAGGCGCCGAACACCGGCTCCTGGGCGGCCGAGCTCTCCGCGCTCGTCTCCGAGCGCGCGCTGCTGCGCCTGCTGGCCCCCGTCGCCCGCGTCGGCGGCTGGGACATCCGCATGCCTCTCTTCCGTCTCGAGCAGTACTACATCCCGGACGCGGACCGCGTCGTCATGGCCGCGCGCAAAACCCTGAGCTTCTAGGACAACGACATGAACTTCGAATTCAAGCTGCCCGACATCGGTGAAGGTCTCGTCGAAGGCGAGATCGTGAAATGGTTCGTGAAGGAGGGGGACACCGTCACCGAGAACCAGCCCCTGGCCTCCGTCCTGACCGACAAGGCCGAAGTCGAGATCCCGTCTCCGAAGACCGGCAAGGTCGTGAAGCTGTTCGGCAAACCCGGCCAGAAGGTAAAGGTGCATGCCCCCTTGGCCATCTTCGAAGTGTCCGGCAACGGCAAATCGACCGTGTCGGGTTCTCCGGTGGCGTCCAAGCCTGAAACGCCCGTTCCGCCGAAGGCCGAAAAATCGTCCGGCTCTTCCAAGTCCGCCGCCGCCGTCGCCGTTCCCGCCTCCGCCGCGCCCAAAGGCGGCTTCGTTTTCAACCTCCCCGACATCGGCGAAGGCCTGGTCGAGGGCGAGCTCGTGAAATGGTCGGTCAAGGTCGGCGACAAGGTGACCGAGAACCAGCCCCTCGCGGCGGTCCTCACCGACAAGGCCGAGGTCGAGATCCCGTCCCCGAAGACCGGCGTCATCGCCGTCCTCCACGCCAAGCCCGGCCAGAAGGTGAAGGTCCACTCGCCGCTCGTGACCTTCTCCGGCGTCGCCGGCGGCGCGGCCCCGGCGAAGGCCGTCGAGGCTCCCGCCGCCGTCGCGGCGGCCCCTTCGGCCCTCACGGCCCGGACCGTCCGCGCGACGGACGTGTTGGCGACTCCGATGGTGCGGAAGCTCGCCAAGGACCTGGGCGTGGACATCGGTTTGGTCGCCGGCACCGGCCCGCAGGGCCGCGTGCTGGAGAACGACGTGCGCGCCTTCAAGGGCGGCGCCGCCCCGGCGGCCGCGCCCGTCTCGAACGCGAAGGTCAACGCGACGCCCGCGGTGAAGGCGCTCGCGCTGGAGCTGGGCGTGGACATCGCGCGCCTGACCGGCACCGGACCCGGCGGCCGCGTCGCGGAGGGGGACGTCCGCGCCGCGTCCCCGAAGGGCGAGCGCCGCCACGCGCCCGCCGCCGCGACGACCGCGAAGGCCTCCGCATCCGGCCCGCTCGTGTTCACGCCGCCGTCGGCGCCGTCCACGGGCTCCGACAAGGTCCCGTTCGTCGGCATCCGCCGCAAGATCGCCGAGAAGATGGCGCAGTCCAAGCGCACCGTCGCCGACGTGACGCACGTCGACGAGTGCGACATGACCGCGGTGCTGGCCCTGCGCGAGGAGCTGAAGCCCGAGGCCGCGAAGCGCGGCGTGAAGCTGACCTTCCTGCCGTTCATCGTCCGCGCGCTGGTCAAGGCGCTGGCCGAGCACCCGATGTTCAACTCGTCGCTCGACGAGGCCGCCGGCGAGATCGTGGTCAAGCACGAGAAGAACGTCGGCATCGCCGTCGCCGCGCCGCAGGGCCTGGTCGTGCCCAACATCAAGGGCGCCGACGGCAAGGACCTTTTCGGGCTGGCGGCCGAGATCTCCGGATTGGCAGAAAAGGTGCGTACCAATAAGATCGAGGTCGCCGCGCTGCAGGGCGGCACGTTCACGATCACGAACATCGGGCCCATCGGCGGCCTGTACGCGAACCCGATCGTGAACCACCCGGAGGTCGCCATCCTGGGGCTGATGAAGCTCCAGAAGCGGCCCATGTACCG
>JACQBB010000392.1 GCA_016194625.1 Elusimicrobiota bacterium
CGTCCGCGCGCCGCCGACGACGCCGCGGCCCTCGTCGCCGGTTTGACTGGCGGCGTCAGGACAGATAGAATGTCCCGATGGCCACGAAGCTGAACGAACCCTCCGTCGGCGACAAGGCTCCGGACTTCGCCGCGTCGGACGAGACCGGCCGCGCCTGGTCGCTGAAGGCCCTCAAGGGCAAGACGGTGGTCCTCTATTTCTACCCGAAGGACAACACCTCGGGCTGCACCGTCGAGGCCTGCGACTTCCGCGACCGCTACGACGCCTTCGCCAAGAAGAAGGTGGTCATCCTCGGCGTGAGCCCCGATTCCGCCAAGTCGCACGCGGGCTTCAAGGCCAAGCACGCGCTCCCGTTCCCCCTGCTCGTCGACGAGGACAAGGACATCTGCAAGGCGTACGCCGTGTGGAAGCAGAAGTCCATGTACGGCCGCAAGTACATGGGCGTCGAGCGCTCGACCTTCGTCATCGGTCCCGACGGGAAGATCAAGGAAGCCGTGCGCAAGGTGGCCGTCGCCGGCCACGCCCAATCCATGCTGGAGGCCGTCTAATGCCCGCTCCTCAGAACGACGCCCGCCGCGCCGCCCTCGTCAAAGGCGCCTCGAAGGCGAAGATCAAGGCCAACATCAACCTCTCCGGCTGCACCGGCTGCGAGGTCTGCATCGCCGTGTGCCCCGTGAAGGACTGCATCGTGAAGTTCGGCGAGGACCCCTCCACCTTCGGCGTGTACGTGGACTACGAGATCTGCATCGGCTGCATGCTGTGCTCCAAGGACTGCCCGTGGGAGACCATCAAGATGGTGCCCACGACCACCGTCGCCGGCCACCAGACCTCGCTCGACAGCCAGGCCGGCCGCGAGCACCGCATCTACGAGAAGCCCGAGCTGCTCCCGGAGGAAGTGCGCACGCCCTTCGTCCTGCGCGGCGAGAAGCCGGTCCCGCCGCCGCCCGCCGCCCCCGCGGCGCCCGCCGCCGCCTGAGGAGCGGACCGATGACCCGCCTCGCTCTCGCCGCCCTGCTCGCGGCGCTCGTCGTCCCTTCGCGCGCCGAGGACGCCCCCGCCAAGAAGTGGAAGGACGCCGCCGAGGTCTCGTTCGTCAACGCCAACGGCAACTCCAAGGCGACCACCACCTCCGCCAAGAACCTGTTCTCCTACGCCTGGGACGCGCTGACCGCGTTCGAGCTCGAGGCGGGCGGCCTGGGCTCGCGCAGCGAGGGCCGCGTCACCGCCGAGCAGTACTACGCGAGCGAGCGGCTCCAGCGCAAGGTGGACGACCGGGACTACGGCTTCGAGCGCTACCGCTGGGACAAGAACCGCTTCGCGGGCCTCGCGCACCGCCACGACGTCTCGCTCGGCGTCGGCCGCGAGCTGTGGAAGACGCC
Source organism: Elusimicrobiota bacterium (assembly GCA_016194625.1). The sequence continues at coordinate 1,380 of JACQBB010000392.1, forward strand.
CCAGGACCTGCTGACGGCGGAAGGCGGCCCCGGCTACGTCGTCGAGGAGCGCCTCAACGACAAGCGCCGCTCCTACGGCTCCGCGCGCCTGTACTCGAAGTACGGCCACGAGTTCTCGGCGACCGCCAAGTTCACGCAGGACGCCGAGTACGTGCAGAGCCTCAAAGACAAGCGCGACAACCGCCTGGCGACCGAGACGGCTCTGAACACCCAGCTGACGACGACCTTCTCCCTGAAGACCTCGTTCGTCTGGAAGCACGTCTCCCAGCCGCCGCCGAACGCGGTCAAGGACGACACCATCACCGCCGTCGCCCTCATCGCCAACTTCTAGCGCTCAGCGCTTGATGTCGTGGCAGTCCGCGCAGGCCGACCGCACGGGCTTGTACTGGACGATCCGGCGGCCGTCGCGCAGGGCCACCGTCGGATGGCATTCCTTGCAGGCCACGCCCTTGTGCGCGGCGTCCAGCTTGAACTTGGCGCGGTCGTGGTCGAACGCGGCCGCCTTCCAGACCGCGGCGTCCCGGTGGCAGTCCTCGCAGCGCGTGCTCCCGGCCCTGGACCGGAACTGCCCGACGTGGGGGTCGCGGTGGCAGGACGCGCAGTCCCGCGGCGAGCCCACGAAACGCGCCGCCCCCAGCTTGGCGTCCTTCACGTGGCAGGCCGCGCACGCCGCCTTCGCGTGGCCGCCGGTCAGCGGGTACGACGGCTCGTGCTCGCGGACGCCGAACTTCGCCGGCTTGAAGGCCTGGGCGGAGTGGCAGTCCGCGCAGCGGGGGCGCTTGGCGAGGAACTGGCCGGCGTGCGGGTCCTTGTGGCAGGACTCGCAGGAGGACTCGGCCCGGGGACGCGACGGGAGCAGGAGCGACGCGTAGCGCTTGGCGTAGGGCAGGGCGGGGTCGTGGCACTTCGCGCAGGCGACCTTCTCGTGCGGCTTCTGCAGCCGGAAGCCGGCGGCCTCGTGCTGGGCGCGGGTCAGCTTCCGGGCCGCGTCCGCCCACGGGACGGCGCGCTCGGTGTGGCAGGCCTGGCAGGACTGCTTCCAGTCGGTCTTGTGCGGGTTCGCGTGGCAGTCCTTGCAGGACTTGCCCTTGGTCGGGCCGAACGGGACGGTCTGGGCCGCCGCGCCGGGGAACGGGGCGTGGCACTTCGCGCAGGCGAGCTTCGCGTGGGCGTCTCGCAGCGGATAGGACTTGTC
>JACQBB010000393.1 GCA_016194625.1 Elusimicrobiota bacterium
CCTGCCGCGCGCTCGGCGAGAGGCTGGGGATGGCCGAGACGCTCCTGGAGAACGCCTGATGGTGACCCGACAGATCAAGCTGACCGACGCCGCCGAGGCCGTGCGCCTCCTGGGCGAGCAGGACGCGCGCCTGCGCGAGCTGGAGCGCGACTTCGGCGTGGAGATCGTCGTGCGGCAGGACGCCGCGACCGGCGAGCTCCAGCTGACCGTGCGCGGCGCCGCCGCGCGCGTGGAGAAGGCGGCGCGCCGCCTGCGCGAGGAGCTGGACGCCCAGCGCCGCCGCGCGGCGCCGGCGACGGACCCGCGCGGCTTCGAGCCTCTGAACCTCGACTCCCCGGCCCTGCCCGACGACGGCATCTACCGCACGCACCACGGCCGCGTCGTGCGCCCGCGCACGCCGAACCAGCAGAAGTACGCCGACGCGATCGCGTCGCACGACCTGACGATCGGCGTCGGGCCGGCGGGCACCGGCAAGACCTACCTGGCCGTCGCCTGCGCGCTGCGCGCGCTGGAGAGCCGCAAGGTCGCCAAGGTCATCCTGAGCCGCCCGGTCGTGGAGGCGGGCGAGCGGCTCGGCTTCCTGCCCGGCGACCTGATGGAGAAGGTGAACCCGTACCTGCGGCCGCTGTACGACGCGTTCTACTCGATGCTCGGCCCCGAGCGCTTCCGCACCTGGCGCGACAACGACGTGGTCGAGATCGTGCCGCTGGCCTACATGCGCGGCCGCACCTTCGAGGACGCGTTCATGATCCTGGACGAGGCGCAGAACACCACGCCCGAGCAGATCAAGATGTTCCTGACGCGCATGGGCAACGGCTCCAAGGCCGTCGTCACCGGCGACGTCACGCAGAACGACCTGCCGGCGCGCACCGAGTCGGGCCTGGCGCGCGTCATCAAGGTCCTGAAGGGCGTGGACGGGATCGCGACCCTGCATCTCACGGAATCCGACGTGGTGCGCCACCCGCTGGTGCGCCGCATCATCCGCGCCTACGACCAATGGGACGCGGACGCGTGAAGCTCTCCGTGACCGTGTCGGGCCTGTCCGCCCTCCCGGCGTCCGCGCGCAAGCCCAAGCTGATCGCGGAGGCCGTGCGCCGCGCGTACGCGCTCGAAGGTTCCCGCGCCCGCGGCGAGGTCGCCGTCGTGTTCGTCTCCCGCGAGGAGATGCGCGACCTGAACCGCCAGTACCTGGGCCACGACTACGACACCGACGTGGTGACCTTCGAGCACGAGGAGGTCCCCGGCGTGCCGCCCGACGAGGCGCCGCTCGGCGACATCTTCATCTCCGGCTGGATGGCTGCGCGCTCGGCCGAGGAGCTCGGCCACTCCGTCCTGCGCGAGGCGCTGACGCTGGCCGCGCACGGCGCCCTGCACCTGCTCGGCCACGACGACCACGCGCCCAAGGCTAAGGCGCGGATGTTCAAGGTCCAGGACCGCGTGCTCGCCGGCCTGAAGGCACGATGATCCCGGCCCTCGCCCTGTCCCTGCTGTGCGCCTCCGCGTCCGCGGAGCCGTCGCTGTCGGTGCAGGCGCGCGCGGTCTCGCGCGGCGAGGTCGCGCTGGTCATCGTGGAGGGCGCGGACCGCCGGCGGCCCCCGGAGGCCTCGTTCCGCGGCCGCGCGCTCGACTTCTTCCCCGCGGCGTCCACCGGGACCTGGCTGGCGTTCCTCCCGCTGGACCTGGACGCGCCCGTCGGCGAGTCCGTCCTGGCCGCGACGCTGCGCGACGCCAAGGGCCGCCCGGTCCGGAAGACCGAGACGCTGACCGTCGGCGCGGGCGCGTTCCCCGTCGAGGAGCTGAAGGTCGAGCAGAAGTACGTAACCCCGGCCAAGTCCGACGACGAGCGCATCGAGAGCGAGTCCGCCCAGCTCAAGCAGATCTGGCGCCGCGTCGAGCCCAAGCGCCTGTTCGAGGGACGCTTCGACGCCCCGATCCCGGGCGCCGCGACCGCGCGCTTCGGCGAGCGCCGCGTGTTCAACGGCCAGCCGCGCGCCCCGCACTCCGGCATGGACCTGAAGGCGAAGGCGGGCACGCCGGTGCGCGCGCCGGCCGCGGGCGTCGTCGTCCTGGCCGGCCCGCTGTACTTCTCGGGCAACACGATCATCGTCGACCACGGCCTGGGCGTCAAGACGCTGTACGCGCACCTCTCCCGGATGTCGGTGAAGACCGGCGACGCGGTGAAGAAGGGCCAGCTGCTCGGCAAGGTCGGCGCGACCGGACGCGTGACCGGACCGCACCTGCACTGGGGGCTGAAGGTGGGCGAGGCGCGCGTGGACCCGTACTCGCTGACCGCGCTGGACCTGGACGCGTACTTGAGGCCGCGCGCGGCGGACCCGCTGGCCAAGTCTCCGGCCTGCGAGCGGACCGACCTGCCGCCCGCGCCGAGATGGGGCAAGGCCTCCAGGAGCCTGCGCCTGCGCGCCCGCCCGCTGAAGGCGGAGTACGCCCCGGGCGAGCCCGTGGGCTTGCTCGTCGAGATCCAGAACCTGGGCCGGAGGAGCGTCTTCCTCGACTTCGTCCGCGACTCGGACGCGCGCGCGACGACGCTCGGCGTGGGCGCCCCGCCGACGCCGTTCTCCGCGCTGGCCTCCAGCGCGACCGCGCGCCTGGCCACCGAGCAGGTGAAGATCCCGCCGAAGAAGGTCCTGTGCTTCGAGCAGGACCGCGGCGCCGACGGCCCGCTGCTGGCGCGCGAGACGACCGCGTACGCGCTGACCTACGGCACCGACTTCCTGTACTCGACCTCGACCGCGCGCGCCGGGGTCTGGCGCGGGCGCCTGACGGCGCGGCCCGTCCCGGTCGTCGTCTCCACGCGCTCCTTCAGCGCGCCTTAAGCCCTCGCCAAGCCGCCCTTCTCCCGGCGGGGTCATCCTCCGGAGGAAGAGAGGAGGCGCCATGCGCACGGATCCCGCCGGTCCCATCTTGGCCCGCTACGAGGCCGCCCTGTGGAGCGTGCTGGGCGCGCTCGCCTACCTGGCCCGCGACAACTCCGACCTGGTCTTCCCCGACATCCTGTGGCTGTTCGCGCTCCTGCTCGCCGCCAGCCTGGCCTCCGCGTGGTCGGTCCGGCGCTGGCCGCGTCAGGACGCGCCGCACGCCGCGTGCGCGGTGGCGACCTTCGCCGTCATCGCCGCGATCCAGGCGCGCTCCGGCGGCGCGCATTCGACGCTGTGGGTGCTGTACCTTCTGCCGCTGTTCTCTTCGGCGCTCCTGCTGAGCGGGCGGGCGCTGGCGCTGATCGCGGCCGGCGCCGCGCTGTGCGACGCCGCGCTGTACCTGGGCCCCGACTCCGTCTGGGGCCCGTCGGTGCTGTTCGAGCTGGCGGTGAAGAGCGGCGTGCTGTGGGCCGCGGCCGGCTCGGCCTGGATCCTGGCCGAGGCCGAGCGGCGCGCGCGCGCCCGTTCGAGCGCCCAGCGCGAGGAGCTCGACCGCCTCTCGGCCGACCTGCGCCGCGGCGAGACGATGGCCGCGCTGGGCCTGGCCAGCGCCGCGACGGCCCACGACCTGTCCACCCCGCTCACCGTGATCCGCGGCTACGCGGCGATGCGCCTGGAGCAGGACGACCTCCCCGCCGACCTGCGCAAGGACCTGGGCCGGATCGACCGCGCGGCCGAGTTCTGCCAGCGCCTCGCGGCGGACACCCTGGGCCGGGCCAAAGGGGACGCCGGCGCGCCTTTCAACCTGATGGACCCGCTCGAGAACGCGCTCGCCCTCTCCGAAGAGATCCTGGCGCGGCGCGGGATCGTCCTGCGCCGCGACTACGGCGACGGGGACACCACGATGCGCGGGCGGGCGCAGGACCTGGAGCGCCTGTTCCTGAACCTGTTCGCCAACGCCGCGAAGGCGATGCCCGCCGGCGGCGCGCTGACCGTCCGCCTGCGCGCGAAAGAGACCCCCGCCGGACGGCGCGCCGAGGTGCGGATCGCGGACTCCGGCCGCGGCATCCCGCCGGAGCTCCTCCCGAAGCTGTTCTCGCCGTTCGCGACGACCCGCCAGGAAGAAGGCGGCACCGGCCTGGGCCTAGCAGGATGCTGAGAAACTCCTTGCGCGCACCGAATTCCTAAAAATCAACGGCAGGGATTCCCGCGCCGTGCTTCGATGAAGTCATCCACAGAAAAATCGCGCGATATTCCTGTGGATAAATCCCCGGACCCAGGCACTGCGGCGCGAACTCATTTCTCAGGATCCCGCCTCTTTGCGAGACCTTCGGAAGAAAATCATCTGATGCTGGATCCGGGCCGGTGATACCGCGTTTCGCGGGTGTCTCAGCGCCGTCGGCCGAGAATCCCAAGGACCGGCGACTCACCGGTGTCCGGATCTTACGGGACGCGCGGAGGCTGCCGGTATCCGTAACGGCGGGCCGCATCCTCGCCATAAGCGCGAGGGATTCGACCACGCGATCAAGAGTCGTTCGGATGCTTTGTTATGCAGCCCCCCGCTCCCCGGCGAGCGCCTAGTCCTTGGGCCCGGCGCCCGCCGGGACCTCCGGCCCTGGGCGCCGGCCGCGTCCCGGGGCCATCCTCATAGGGATGAAGTCCGTCCGCTGGTCGCCGGCCGTCCTCGCCCTGCTGTGCGCCCCCGCCGGAGCGCAGGTCGTCGGCCGCGCGGCGGTCGCGCCGCTGCCCGCGGCGGCGGCGTCCGCGCCGATCCACCCCGCGCTGCTGTCTCCCGACGGCGCGTCCGGCGCGCCGCTGGCCGCGATGCTGAACG
>JACQBB010000394.1 GCA_016194625.1 Elusimicrobiota bacterium
AGCTGGTCGAAGTACTCCTCGCGGAAGTCGATCGTCTCGGTCCAGGACTCCTTGATGGCGCGCTCCTCGGCCATCGCCTTGACCGTGTGGTCGCCGAGCAGTTCGACGCGGCGCTCCAGGTCGTTGGTGACCGCGGGCGAGGCCGCGCCGCCCCAGTAGGGCATCCACTTGAAGCCGTTGTAGTTCCCCGGGTTGTGCGAGGCGGTGATCATCACGCCGCCGACCGCCTTGCGCGCCAGCACCGCCCAGGCCGCCGCCGGCGTGGGCAGGTCGGTCGCCGAGAACAGGGTGCGCACGCCGTCGTTGGCGAACACGGCCGCGACCTCCTTGGCGAAGTCCTCGGACATGAAGCGCGTGTCGTAGCCGATGACGACGGTCGGCACGCGGCTGGGCGACGCGCCGCCCAGGAACTGGCGGTACTCGTCGCTGTTGTGGCCGACCTCGGGGCTCTCCTTGACGGAGCCCGCGGCCGCGTGCGCCACCTTGCGCACGTTCGAGAACGTGAACTCGTCCGAGACGACTCCGCGCCAGCCCGACGTGCCGAATCTGATCATAGGTGCGGCATATTAGGAAAAGCCGCGGCGCCGGGTCAACCGGCCATTCGCGCGCCGGCAAGTGGGCCTTTGGACCCATTGACATCTAGGCCCTTGGGCCTATGGCGTATTCTGGGCCCCGGGGTTATCCTCAGAGCGTCGCACAAGGAGTCCCGCATGAACACCCCTCTGACGACGTCGGCGTCCCTGTTCCTGGCCCTGGCGGCCGCGCTCCCCGCGTCCGCCGCCTCCATCCCGACGCCGAACACGGTCGAAGAGATCGTCGTGACCGCCCCGCGGCGCGAGGCGCAGCCCGTCCCCGACGACTTCATCGGCCCCCTGGCCCCCGGCCAGTGCTACGCCTCCCAGTGCCCCGGCGCGATGGCCCCCACCGAGGGCGCGCTGACCGCGATGGGCGCCTCCGACGCGATGCCGTCCGTCCAGAAGATGGAGGACGACATGCTCAAGAGCGGCACGTACTCCTCCATCGACCGCGACTCCAAGGGCAACGGCGCCGTCATCACCTTCCCGGACGGGTCGATCATGTACTCGGACTACAAGCGCGGCTTCGACACCATCCCGAAGACCCCGGAACAGCTCCTGAACGACCCGTCGTTCATGGCCGACAATCCGGCGGCCCGCGCGGCCCTGCTCGCCGCCGCCCAGAAGGCCAAGGACAAGAAGGAGGTCTGCTCCTCCCTCAACCCCGGCCAGGGCTGCGACGACCCCTCGAAGAACGACAAGGCCGCGGGCCTGACGAGCGCCGGCCCCGGCAAGAAGAGCCCCGCGCCCGCGCAGGCCTCGGCCTCCGCCGACACCGGGGCGGGCGGCGACCAGACCGACTTCAACGCGCTCAGCGACATCATCATGGGCCGCAACGGCTCGGACACGGCCGGCGGCGGCCAGGACGGCGCGGGCGGCCCGGGCGCGGCGCCGGACCCGTCCTTCAAGCGCGAGTCCTCGCAGCAGCAGGCGGACATCGCCGCGGAGATGGCCGAGCGGGCGCAGAGCGGGACGCTGGGGACGATCAACGGCGGCAGCCTCGGCTTCAACAAGACCCGCGAGGCGGCCGAGAAGATGAACGCGGTGATCAAGCAGGGCACCCGGACGATGCAGGCCGACGCTCCGCCGTCGGGCCAGGACACGACGAACGACCGCTCCGCGAACAACAGCAAGCTCTTCGGACGCTGAACCCTCCTAGGTCCATGGACCTAGGGCGGGGCAGGACCTAGGCCTCTCCCGCCGGACGCGGGAGAGGCCTATCCTTTAGGCAGATGAAGAACCTGGTCCTGGCGGCGGCGATGATGGGCGCGGCTCTCGGAGCGCGCGCCGAGTCGTTCCCGGCGACCGACCCGCTGAGCCAGATGATCATCCGCCAGACCGTGAACCAGGCCAACGCCGGCGTGCGCGGCGTCGTCGCGGTGAAGGGCGCCTCCGCCCCGATCGAGATCTCCCCGCTCTCTCCCGAGACCAAGGCCGCTCCGGCCGCGCTCGCCGCGAAGGCCGATCCCCGCGACCTGGCCTTGAAGACCGCCCCCCCGCTGCAGGCCAAGAAGAAGGCCGCCAAGAAGGGGAAGGCGCCGAAGGCCGCCAAGGAGCAGCTGCACCACGTGGCCGCGCCCGCGAAGGGCTGGCGCTAGGGCCGCGGCGGCTAGAAGCGGGCGCGCACCGAGTATTGGAGCACGTCGCCCAGCACCCCGCCCGGCGACCAGCTGAAGCCCGCGTCCAGGCCCCTCCACTCGACGCCGAAGCCCACCGAGATCCCGCCCAGCGTCCCCGCGTCCTGGCGCCCGGTCCGGAAGCCCAGGCGGCCCGCCGCGGTCACGCCGCGCACGACCTCGGCCGAGCGCTCCACGCCCAGGCCCCAGGAGAGCGCGTCGCGCGCCGGCAGGTCCGTCTCGGCCGCGACGAGCCAGCCCGCGCGCGGACGCCAGCCGGCGCCCGCGTACAGCGTCGTCGGCAGCGGGTCCGGCGCGCCGCCCAACGCGAGGCTGCCGAACGCGTTGCGGACGCCCCCGCCGAACGACCAGGCGCCGCGGCGCGCCAGCGCGCCCGCGTCGGCCGTGAACGCGCGGGCGTGCGCCGAGTCGAGCGTCGAGTCCACGTACTTGAGCGTGCCGCCGAGCGCGAGCCCGCCGCCGACCTCGCGGCCGTAGGACAGGCCGAACGCGCGGTCGGCCGCGCCGAACGAGCCGGTCGGCGCGTCGGTCTCGGTCAGGCCGCGGCGGTCGATGCCCGTCGCGGTCAGGCTCTCGACCGAGAGCGCGGCCACGCCCCACTCGGTCGGCCGGCGGCCCTTGTCGGTCCAGGAGACCACCGGAACGGTCAGGACCGCGTAGTCGTAGTTCGGCCCCTCGAAGCGCGTCTC
>JACQBB010000395.1 GCA_016194625.1 Elusimicrobiota bacterium
GACAGCAGCTGACACAGCAGCACGACGCGCGCGCGGCGGAAGAACGCTCGCAGGCGAACCTCGCCAGAGCCAAGGCGAAGAACGGCGTTTTGTGATTTAGGAGGCTTTATGGCGCAGATGCCCGAGATCAAGCCCGAGGTCAACAAGGAGCCCGAGCGCGACAAGAAGCGCGGCGGGTTCCTCGCGCGCCTGTTCGGCGGCGGCGCCGGCGGCGGCACCGTGGGCGCCGGCGGCATCGGCGCCGGCGCGGGCGGCGGCGGCCTCCTCGCCACCAAGACCGGCATGCTCGCCATGCTCCTGGTCGGCACCACCGTGGCCGGCGGCATCGGCATGGCCGGCTAACGGATGTTCGGTCCCTCCCAGGACCAGAGCGACGGTTCCGTCTCGCTCTTCGCCGTGAAGCCCAAGGAGGCCGCGACGAGCTCCGACGCGCAGAACGCCGCCCCGAAGGACGGCAGCTCCGCGTCCTTGCAGTATCTCTCCCAGGCGAACACCGCTCCGAAGGAGCCGGAACAGAAGCCGGCCGAGGCTCCGAAGGACGCTGGCGCGGCGAGCGCGGCGACGAGCGCCGACGCCGCGGCCGCGACCGCGGGCGGCTCCAGCGGCCCGCTCAACGCCTCGGGCTCGACGGGCAACGGCGTCAGCAAGGGCCTGCTGAAGACCGGCGGCAAGTTCGGCGAGCTCTCCAAGAGCTTCGGCGGCGGCGGCGGCGGGGCCGTCGCCGGCGGCGCGCCCGCCAAGGGCGGCTCCGCGGCCGACGCCGCCGCCCAGGCGGGCGGCAGCCATGGCGCGGCGACCGGCATGAAGAAGGGCGTCGCCGCGATGGGCGGCGGCTCCCGGGCCGTCGCGTCCCGCAAGGGCGCCAACTCCGGCATGCGCCAGGCGATGAGCGCCCTCGCCGACAACCGCGGCGCCACCACCAGCTACGGCGCCGGCCGCACCTACGACGGCTCCGCTCCGACCAACACGGGCAACATCGGCCCGACGGGCGGCGAGATCGGCATGGGCGGGCAGGGGGACACCACGGGCGCCCAGCCCACGTCGACTCCGAACACGGCCAATCAGACGAAGGAGTTCAAGGCTCCGCCGGAACCTGACGCCGTGATGGCGGCGCCGTGGCAGAAGGCCATCGACACCGCCAAGATCATGGTCGGGATCGCGGTGGCCCTGCTGCTGATCGCCAAGCTCGCGGCCAAGACCCAGTACGGCCGGCTCGTGACCATGGTCGTCGCGGCCATCGTGGCCGTGCTCGGCGCCATGGTCATCGCGCTGGGCGCGCAGATCGGCGGCGGCGAGTACGGCCAGAAGGCGCAAGGCGCATGGCTGGCCGCGGCCGGCGTCGGTCTGTGCATCGCCGCGGCCGCGGCGGCGTTCGGCGGCGGGGACAATTCCAACTCCAGCGGCATGAACACGGACGGCTCCGTGGCGAGCGCGGGGGCGGACGAGGCGAAGGACGCGGGCTTCTTCGCCGGCGTCAACACCTGGGTGCTGATCGGAGGGGGCCTCGGACTCGCCGGCATGATCGGTTCGATGATGACGCCGCCGCAGAAATATCCGTCGAAGCAGTTCGAGAACGGCCACCCGCCGGACATCAACTTCTTCGGGTACCAGGCTCCTTCGGAGGCGGCGGTCAAGAGAATGGTCGCCTGAGGCCTTCCGGAGGCCGGAAAGTCATCGCCGCCCAGGACGGGCGGCGATGCGCTTTTCGGAGGAGGGGGCGAGTCGAGTAAAAATACGGTAATCCCGGCCCGTTTCCTTGACAAAAGGGGGGGTGGGGGCTAAACTCCCCTCTGACGGGAAAAGCCGTTCATTCCCACGTTTTTAAGCAGTCCAAGCGGAGCGTGCCATGGATAACCTGAATCCGGCGACGATCGAGGTCCCGAACTTCAAGCTGGCCAAGGTCGGCAAAGACCGCGAGCGCAAGCGCGGCGGCGCCGGCTGGCTCAGCGGCGGACGCGGCGCGGGCTCCGGCTTCAGCGGCGCCGTCGGCGGTTCGGGCGCGGGCGGCGGCGGTCTTTTTGGACTGAGCGTGGCCGCGACGAAGGCGATGGTGATCCTGGGCGTCGCGGCGGTCGTGAGCGCGGGCTCGTGGCAGTACGGCAAGACGATGGCCGCGCGCTCCGCCGCCGGCGCGAAAGGCGGCGCCGGCAAGGTGTTCGCCGACAAGGGCGGGCCGCAGACGTACGACGACCTGTCCGGCGTCGTCAAGGCCGACAACTCGATCCCGAACTCCCTCGGCTACATCTCGGGCAGCACCGACGGCTTGACGCCCGAGGAGCGCGCCAAGAAGGCCGCCGAGGCCGAGGCCGCCCGCAAGGCCGAGCAAGAGGCCGCGAGCAAGGCCGCGGAGGAGGCGAAGAAGGAGCCGGCCACTCCGGCGGCGGCGCCGGCGGACGCCAACGCGATCGCGGAGTCGGCGGCGCCCAAGAAGGGTCTCGCCGCCGGCAAGTTCGGCCAGCTCGGCTCCAGCTTCGGCGGCGGCTCGGGACTGTCGGGCGGCTCCGGCCTGTCCGGCGGCATCAACCGGAATTTCGGCGCGGCGTCGAGCCTCGGCAACAAGCCGCAGAACGGCGCGATGTCCTCGTTCCGCAACGCGTCCAAGGCCGCGTCGGCGAGCGCTCCGCACGCGCTCGCGTCGAAGTCCAAGTCCAAGGGCTTCGCGAAGCGCCAGCTCGACAACGCGTTCACCCAGTCGCGTCAGGCGACGAGCGCGGGCCGGGGCGAGACCGCGGCGTCCAGCGCCTCCACGCCGTTCGACAACAATCCGGGCGTGGGCAACGTCATCGCCGGTCCCGGCGTCGGCAACAACAACCAGGGCGCCAACGGCGCGGGCAACGGGGCCATGAATCCGACGGACACGGGCGGCCCGCTCGGCGGCGGCAACGGCGCGGCGTGCCAGTCCGGCTACGCGCCCGACATCAACGGCAACTGCCAGCAGATCGCGAACACCACGGGCAAGAAGGCCGCTCCGTGGCAGAGCCTCCTCGACATCGCGCAGACGCTCATCATCATGGTGGCGGTGCTCGCCATCCTGAAGCTGATCCTGGAGAAGACCGGCTATCTGGCCGCGGTCGCCGCGGCCATCGGCTACATCCTCATCGCTCTCGGCCTGGCCATCCTGGCCCTGGGCGTCATGATCATGGCCGAGGGCGGGCCGACGTGGCAGGGCGCCATCATCGCGGGCATCGGCGGTCTCGTCACCGTCATGGCCTTGATCAACACCGGCGTCCTGTCGACCGCCTCCTCGACCATCTCGACGGGCGGCGGCGCGGCGTCGGGGGCGGCCACGTCGGCGTTCGACGCTCTACCGATGTGGGTCTGAGCGGTCCCATCATGGATGATCTCGAATCGAATCGAAGAGGGCAATAAAATGGCTAACGAGAACGACGACGTTCTGAAGGCCAACCAGGGCGCTCCTGCGGCCGACATCCCGGACCTGAAGAAGAAGGACAAGGAACGCAAGCGCGCCGGCGCGGCCTGGAGCGGCGCCCGCGGCGCCGCGGGCGATTTCACGGGAGCCACCGGCGGGACCGTGTCCCGCGCGGCCGCCAGCGCCGCCAGCGCGGCGGCGGAAGGCGCGGCGGTGGGCCTCGAGGCCTCCGGCGGCGTCTTCGGCGGCCTGTCGCGCTTCCTCGCGGGCCTGACGAGCACCCTCCTCGGCAAGGTCGCGGTCGCGGCGGCGGCGTTCATGATGATGGCCGGCGCCGGTCTGGTCGGCTACTCGCTGTTGAAGGGCGGCGACGCGGGGCTGGGAGTGCCGAACCTCGGCGGGATCTCGAATTCGATGAAGGTGCGCGCCGGCGGCAACGACCGCATGGGCGTCGCCAGCAACGGCGAGCTGCGCTTCGACCCCTTGAAGCCCAACGCTCCGGCGCAGGAGAAGAAGGCGGAGCCGGCGAAGGCCGAGGAGACTCCGGCCACCGACCTCAAGGACCACGTCGACGCCGACGCCGCCAAGAGCGTCGCCGGCCAGGACAAGCTGGCGCACAACCTGAGCGGCGCCAAGCTGTCGTCCAGCCTGGGCGGCGAGTTCGGCGGCAAGAACATCTTCGGCGGCAACAACGCCGCGGCGCCGAAGTTCAACGACGGCATGGCGAAGGTCAGCCTTCCCAAGATGGGCGCGCAGAAGGGCAAGCTCGGCGGCATGCAGTCCAAGACCCCCAAGGGCACCGCCAGCACCCGCAACGTCGCCCGCGGCAAGACCAGCCGCGCGATCGGCCAGCTGCGCCTGGCCAAGGGTATGTCCATGCTCGGCGCGCAGGCGGGTTCCGCGGAGGGCGCGTCGTCGTCGGCTCAGGGCGCGTTCGACCAGGGACAGACGCAAGGGGGCGAGCTCAACACGCCGGGCGCCCCCGGCGACGGCACGGTGGCCCCGAACGGGGTCGGCGCGCCCGACGTCTCCATGCCCAGCACTCCGGACACCCCGACCGGGTACGGCGTGGACCCGGGCCTGCAGAACGCCCTCAATCAGATCGGTTCGATGGCCGACGCGGCGCGCCAGATGCAGCAGCAGGGCGAGCAGATGCTGATCATCGGCGCGGCGATCATGATCATCGGCTACGCCCTGATCGACGTCGTCTGGACCGCGGCGATCGGCGCGGTCATCATCGCCATCGGCGCCATGATCATGGGCATGGGCTACATGATGATGCAGATGGCCAAGCAGATGGCCGAGATGGCGAAGTCCATGGGCTCCGCCCTGTCGGCGCAGACCGGCAACACCCAGCAGGGGCAGATCATCAACGAGTGCACCGACCAGGCGCTGGCCGGCACGCAGGTCTCCAACTGCCATCCGTCGGAGCAGACGGTCCAGGGCCAGCAGTTCGACCAGAACGGCGCGTCCGGGGCCGAGCGCGTGCGTCACATCGGCGACGACACTCCGTCGCTGCAACAGTGAAATAACAAGGAAAAAATACGGTAAAAACGGTCTATACGCGATTGACAACGAGGAGAGCGCGCATTACACTGAGCGGGTCGTCGAGAGGCAACCATGAAGTCCACATTCCTTGAACGGAACAAGAAGAAGAGCGCTCTGGCCGCGCTGCTGTTGTTCCTGCGTCAGCGCAAGGCGGTGGTCGTCCTGTTGCTGCTCGTCCTGATCGCCTCGACGGTGTTCCTTAGCCCCTCCTCCTGGATGACCGGCCTGCCGGGCGGGACGCGTCTGGCGGCCAGCGTCGCGTGGGTGGCCGGCAAGATGGGCGTGGACGTCTCCCAGTGGGGTCTGGCCGGCGACAAGCACTCCTTCAACGACCTGATGGCGGCCTTCGCCTCCGCGAAGGCCAACTCCGGCAAGGGCCCCATCGGCTGGGGCGCCTTCTTCGGGCGTCCGTCGAACGCGGGCTCGGGAGCGGGCGGCGCCGGATCGGCGCAGGATTCGCTCGGTTTCGTCAAGGGCAGCAAGTCCGACTTGGAGTCCGCCGGCGCCTCGGCCAAGGGCGGCGGCATCTCGGGCGCCTTCACTCCGGAGGATTCGAAGAACGATCCGGACGGCAACACCGTCGCGCTCGACTCCAAGGACGTGGGCGGCGAACGCGAGGGCTGGGTCAAGAGCGCTTTCGCGGGCGGCTTCATGAACGGCCTGCTCGGCGGCGGCGGCGCGGGCGCCGACGGCGCGGGCGGCGGCGCGGGCGCGCTGTCCGGCGGCGCCTACGCGGGCAAGGGTTTCTTCGGCGGCCGCGGCGGCGCCGTCTCCGGGGGCGGCGACCTCGTCAAGAAGGGCCTCGAAGGCGTCGATCCCGTGCAGGTCCCCAAGAACAAGATCGCCGGCGCCAACAACGGGAAGGCGACCAAGATGACGTGGCACCGCGTCGAGTCCAAGGCGATGGCGAGCGCGACCGGCAAGAAGAACGACCTTTCGAACTTCGGGAAGTTGGCGGAGGGCAGCCTGCGCGCGCGCGCGTCCAGCCCCTACGCGCAGCAGTCCGGCGACAAGTACTGCGCGCCTCCCGGCTGCCCGGGCGAGTTCGCGGTGACCAACACCGGCTCCATCTACGACGGCAGCAAGGTGGAAGACCTGACGAAGGGCTTCGTCTCGGCTCCGCCGGTCGACGGCATGCAGTCGCCGGCCATCCCCGACACCGCGATGGCGCAGGATTACCTGGGCGACGCGGCGCGGATGCAGGACGACGCCAAGAAGTGCCAGGACCTCGACAAGGAGTACGGCCCTCGCGAGCAGGCCCTGCTCAACCACATCTCCAGCAACGATCCGGCGGACAATTCCCTGATGACCCAGTTCAACCGGGCCGGCTGCGGCAGCGGCGGCTGCAGCAAGAGCAAGGCCAACTACTGCAAGGGCCTGGGCAACCAGATGCGGGCGACGTGCCAGCAGTACCAGACCGTCCGCTGCCAGCACAGCCAGGCGTGCCCGCTGACCTCGCATCCCGGCAAGTCGTGCCCCGACGCCAACGACCTGGCGGAGTGCAACCAGGGCGACGGAGTCCATTCGTCCCCGACCCCGGTCCACGCTCCCGGCGGCGACACCGCCGTCACCGTGAACTCGAACGGCGAGCGCTCCCAGGGCGCGATGACGACCGGCGCCAAGAACATCATCGAGACCGACTCCATGCAGATCCGCGCGTCCAACGACCGCCACACGGCGGATTCGTGCGCCGACCAGCAGAACCAGCGCTACGACGCCAAGGAGTCTCAGAAGGTCAGCATCCTGATCAGCGTCTCGCAGGCGTATTACGACAAGGCCTGCGATAAGCCGACCCCGCCGATCACCCTGCTGACTCCCCCGGCCGAGCGCAAGAAGATCCAGGACAAGATCAACTTCTGCAAGTCCCAGGTCGGCCGCTACCACGCGGTCTGCGGCCAGTACAACGACCTGCGCTGCACGCATCTCAACGCCTGCGAATCGACCCGGCCCGAGACGGCCGATTCGTGCCGGAGCGACTGCGCCGACATCCAGACCGCGGACGACCTGAAGAAGCTGCAGGAAACTCTCTACGGCAAACCGTGAGCGGACGAATCTAAGGAGAATCATCATGGACGCCCCCAAGATCCCGACCCTGAAGGACTCGCAGAAGCCCCAGGTGAAGGTGCGCGGCCTCGAGGCCGGCGTGACCCTCTTCGACCGGCTGAAGCAGTTCAAGAAGAAGGACCTGGCCTTCATCCTGGCGGGCCTGGGCACCCTCTTCATGGCTCCGCTGGCCGAGCATTTCATGATGGCGCCCGAGCAGGCGTCCGACCTGACGCCGGGCATGTCCGGCAAGGGCGGTTCCGGCAGCGGCGGCCTGTTCGGCAGCGGGTCCAGCCCGTACGAGGTCGGCGCCAACGGCCTGGCCCAGGGCAGCCCCAGCGGCGGCGGCTCCGACATCATCACTCCCTTGAACGTGCGCGACCCCAGCGCCCTCGTGATGGGCCCCGGCGCGACCCAGCAGCCGCCCACGCAGTCCGCGGCCCCGGCCACGCCTCCGCCCACCGCGCCGGCGACCAAGGACTCCGACCTGCGCGACGCCCTGGCGGCCTCGGGCGCCCGCGCGGCCGGCGCCGCCTCCAAGGCGGCCAAGGCCCTGCTCCCCGTGCCCAAGGTCGCGCTCAGCGGCGCCGGCGGCCTGCGCGGCCTCGGCGTGGCGTCCGGCGGCACCAGCGCGTCTTCCGGCGGCGGCCCGATCCAGTCGTCCAATTCCCTGTCCAAGGCGAACTCCGGGGGCGGTCTGTCCACCGTGAAGGCCCTCCCCGGCTATCGCGGCCCGGCCAGCGGCCGCGGCCAGGGCCAGGGCGGCAGCGGCATCGAGGGTCTGAAGAAGGCCGCCGGCGACGCCGGCGAGCGCATGAACCAGGGCGCCGCGTCCACGGCGCTGACCGACGCGGCCGCGCAGGCGATCCCGAACGGCGGCACCGGCCTGGGCGGCAGCGGCGCGGGCGGCACCGGCAAAGAGGACAAGGCCTTCGGCGGCAACCAGGACAAGGGCGCCAAGAGCGTCGGCGAGTCCCTCGAGTTCCTGAAGCAGAAGGCGATCCAGGAGAAGAAGATCGAGCTGTGGGCCAAGGAGCAGGAAGCCAAGGACATGAACCTGCTCGGCCATCAGATCCTGAACGACGGCCTGAAGACCGTCGCGTCCGAGGGCCTGTTCAAGCCCATGGCGGCCTGCATCGGCAACTTCATGGGCGGCAAGCCCTGCATCGACCCGACGGGCGCCGGCAGCTGGATCTGCAACGGCGTCGGCGACGGCGCTCCGCCGCCGTTCCCGATCGCGTCGGACAAGGTCACCAAGGACTCGAGCTGCGCGGGCTCCAAGGACAAGCCGGCCAGCTACTACCGCGACTCCGCCAACAACATCTTCGCCTGCGGCGGCGGCGGCAAGCAGGTCGGCAAGAACTGCATCCTCAACGGCGGGGCCGACGCCGGCGCCAAGAGCGGGACGGGCGACGAGCGGTCGGTCCAGTGGGCCCAGAACCAGAAGACCGTCGACGGTCTCGGGGCCGGCTGCGACAGCGCCGACTCCTTGATGAAGGAGCAGTTCGCCCAGGGCGACTCCGGCAAGTCCGTCCGCGATTTCCTGACCGAGTACA
>JACQBB010000396.1 GCA_016194625.1 Elusimicrobiota bacterium
TAGAGGGCCGCCCTTGCGGGCGGCCCTCGTTTTGTCCGTCGTCGTGAGTCTTACGCCGCGACGGGCTGCTTGGAAGAACCCGCGAGCATCTGGCCCAACACGTAGCGGAGGACCCCGCCGTAGCGGTAGTACTCCAGCTCGATGGGGGTGTCGATGCGGCACATGACGGGGAATTCCTTGGTCTTGCCGGCGTCGTCGGTGGCGCGGACGGTGAGCATGGCGCGCGGCTTGACCGAGCCCAGGCCGACGATGTCGAAGGTCTCGAAGCCGGTCAGGCCCAGGGACTGGGCGGAGTCGCCGTCCTTGAACTGGAGGGGAAGGACGCCCATGCCGACCAGGTTCGAGCGGTGGATGCGCTCGAAGCTCTGGGCGATGACGGCCTTCACGCCCTGGAGCGCCGGGCCCTTGGCGGCCCAGTCGCGGCTGGAGCCGGTGCCGTACTCCTTGCCCGCGAGCACGATGGTCGGGATCTTGGCGGCCGAATACTTCATGGCCGCGTCGAAGATGGACAGCTGTTCCTTCGACGGGACGTGCATGGTGTAGCCGCCGGTCACGTCCTTCAGCATCAGGTTCTTGATGCGGATGTTGGCGAAGGTGCCGCGCATCATGACCTCGTGGTTGCCGCGGCGCGCGCCGTAGCTGTTGAAGTCGGACGGCTTCACGCCCTGCGCCTGCAGGTACAGGCCCGCCGGGCTGTCCTTGGCGATGTTACCAGCCGGAGAGATGTGATCCGTCGTGACCGAATCACCGAAGACCGCCAGGGCGCGCGCGCCCTGGATGTCGCCCAGCGTGCGCGGCTGGAGCTTCAGGTCCTCGAAGTACGGCGGCAGGCGGACGTAGGTGGACTTCGGGTCCCAGGAGTACAGCTCGGAGGCCTTCACGTTGATGGACTTCCAGTTCGCGTCGCCGGCGAAGACGTCGGCGTACTGGCGCTTGAAGGTCTCGGAGGTCAGGTTCTTCTCGACGGCGGCGGCCACCTCGGCGTTGGTGGGCCAGATGTCCTTGAGGAACACCGGCTTGCCGTCCTTGCCCGTGCCGATGGGCTCCGTGGTCAGGTCCAGGTCCACCCGGCCGGCGAGCGCGTAGGCCACGACCAGCGGCGGCGAGGCCAGGTAGTTCGCCTTCACCAGCGGGTTCACGCGGCCTTCGAAGTTGCGGTTGCCGGAGAGGACCGCCGCCACGATCAGGTTCTTCTCGGAGACCGCCTTGGCGATGTCCTCGGGCAGCGGGCCGGAGTTCCTTCTCGGCGAGGAAGCCGGGGAGCGCTTCGTTCCACTGCTTCTTCACGCCGGACAGCTCCAGGCGGTCCTGCGGGCGCTTCGGGCCGGCCAAAGAGGGGCCGACCTTCGACAGGTCCAGGGAGAGCGTTTCGGCGAAGGCCGGCTCGACCTTGTCGTCGCGCCACAGGCCCTGCGCCTTGGAGTAGGCCTCGACCAGCGCGACCTCGTCGGCGTGGCGGCCGGACAGCTTCAGGTACTCGATCGTGCCCGCGTCCACCGGGAAGAAGCCGACCGTGGCGCCGTACTCGGGCGCCATGTTGGCGATCATCGCGCGGTCGGCCAGGGCCAGTCCGGCCACGCCGGGGCCGTAGAACTCCACGAACTTGCCGACCACGCCCTTCTTGCGCAGCATCTGCGTGACCGTGAGGACCGCGTCGGTCGCCGTGACGCCCTCGGAGAGGGAGCCCGTCAGGCGGAAGCCCACGACCTCGGGAATCAGCATGGGCATCGCCTGGCCGAGCATGGCGGCCTCGGCCTCGATGCCGCCCACGCCCCAGCCCACAACTCCCAGGCCGTTGATCATCGTCGTGTGCGAATCGGTGCCGATGCAGGAGTCCGGGTAGGCCAGCTCGCCCAGCGTCCAGACCACCTTGGCCAAGTATTCGAGGTTGACCTGATGGACGATGCCCGTCTCGGGCGGGACCGCGCGGAAGTTCATGAACGCCTTCTGGCCCCACTTGAGGAAGGTGTAGCGCTCCTGATTGCGCTCGAACTCGATCTCG
Source organism: Elusimicrobiota bacterium (assembly GCA_016194625.1). The sequence continues at coordinate 2,003 of JACQBB010000396.1, forward strand.
GAGTTCTTGGCGAACGCGTCGGAGGAGCCGAAGAAGTCCACCTGCACCGAGTGGTCGATGACCAGGTCGACGGGCTGGAAGGGGTTGATGCGCTCGGCGTTGCCGCCCAGCTTCTTGAGCGCGTCGCGCATCGCGGCCAGGTCCACGACGGCCGGCACGCCGGTGAAGTCCTGCATGACCACGCGCGCGGGCATGAAGAACACCTCGCGCTCGGCGGGCTTGACGCCGATGGTCTTGGCGACCGCCTCGATGTCGGCCTTCTTGACCGTGGCGCCGTCCTCGTGGCGCAGCAGGTTCTCCAGGAAGACCTTCATCGAGATCGGCATCTTCGAGAGGTCGAAGCCCTGCGCGGCGAGCGCGGGCAGGCTGAAATACGAGTAGGTCTTCTTGCCGACGGCGAGAGATTTGCGCGTCTTGAAGCTGTCCAGGCTGGCTTTCATAGGGGGAACTCCTTATATACGGCCTTCTCCGCGAATATTATCATGTTCGCCATGAGCTTGGAATTGAC
>JACQBB010000388.1 GCA_016194625.1 Elusimicrobiota bacterium
GACGAGCAGCCAGGTGAAGGTCGAGATCGGGTACACGCCCTTGCCCGGCGCGTCCGTGATCGAGACCCGGTAGTCCTTCGGCATCGTCTTGGCGGCGCCCGCCGCGGCCTTCGTGACCGCGGGGACGGTGGCCTTCACGAACTCGCCGGCCTTGTTCTTCATCGCGGCGTGGTCGATCGAGTTCTGCATCGCGTAGATCAGCTCGACGTAGCCGATCGAGCCGGGGTTCTGCTTGACCAGGCCCGAGACGCCCTCGTTGCCCTTGCCGCCCAGGCCGACCGGCCAGTTGACCGAGGTGCCCTTGCCGACCTTGGCCGCCCAGTCCGGGCTGACCTTGGCCAGGTAGTCGGTGAAGCAGTACGAGGTGCCCGAGCCGTCGGAGCGGTGCACCACCGTGATCGGCAGGTCGGGCAGCTTGACGCCCGGGTTCAGCTTGACGAGCGCCGGGTCGTTCCACTTCGCGATCGTCCCGAGGAAGATCCCGGAGAGCGCCGGGCCGTCGAGCTTGAGCTCCTTGACGCCCTCGACGTTGAACGCCGGGACGACGCCGCCCAGGACGGTCGGCAGGTGCAGGACGGCGCCGCCCGCCTTCCCGATCTGCTCGTCGGTCATCGGGCCGTCGGACGCGCCGAAGTCCACCGTCTTCTCGGTGAGCTGGCGGATGCCGCCGCCGGAGCCGATGGACTGGTAGTTGATCTGCAGGTCGGGCTTGGCCTTGTGGTACTCGTCGAACCACTTCGAGTACACCGGGTACGGGAACGTCGCGCCGGCGCCGTTGAGCGCGGCGACGTCGGCCGCCGCGGCGGGGGCCGCGAGGACGGCGGCGGCGAGGAGGGTCAGGAGCTTCTTCATCGGTCTAGCCTCTCTTTGATTTTAAAGTCGTCGTGTGACGGACGCGTGACGAAAGCGTCAGAACAGGAAGTAGCCGGTCAGCTGGTAGCGGTTGTTCGCCGCGAACCGGTTGCTCGGGTCGTTGTAGGTGTCGCGGGTCTGGTTCGCCTCGGCGGCGAAGCGCAGCCAGCTGGTCGGGTCGTAGAAGGCCGCGACGTAGCCGTACTGCAGCTTCGGCGCGATCGCGTTGGCCTTCGCCGTCGTGTAGGAGAAGCGGTCCAGGTTGCGGCCCTCGACCTGCGCGTAGCCGGTCGAGAACGACCACTTCTTCAGGGTGTACTGCGCGTGCGCGCGCCACGCGCGGTAGCGGATCAGCTCGGCGTTGCCGGTCGCGTTGACGCCCGCGATGCCGGAGTCGATCGCCGTGCCCGCGTTCGGGGTCGCGGCGCTCACGCCGGGCACGCCCGAGGACAGGCCCGAGTACTCCAGGCCGCCGACGCCCGCGCCGGACATGACCTCGCCGGCCAGGACCAGGGTGTTCGAGCGGTCCTTGCCGTCGGTCGAGGGGATGATCGGCACGAGCACGTCGAAGGCGACCGCGCCGCCGGTCTTGGAGCCGATGGACTGCGTGCGGATCGGGATCAGCGCGCCGCTCACCGCCGCGGACAGGCCGACCATCGAGGTCCCGGAGCCGGAGATCGACGCGCCCTTGAGCTTCGTCGACGCCCAGCGCAAGCCCCCGTGCCACTCGGGCGAGCCCGAGTTCATCTCGGAGGGCTTGGCCGCGTCGAACGCCGACTCCAGCGTCCAGTCGCCGAACGCGTGAGTGTCCGTGACGCGGACCTGGGCGAAGCGGCGGTACAGCATGCCGACGGCGGGGGAGACGATCGCCTCGCCGGTGAAGTAGTAGGGCTGCCAGCCGAGCAGCGACCAGGTCTGGCCCATCTTGAGCGCCAGCTCGTCCTTGGAGACCTCGACGAACGCGTGGCGGACGCGCGCGGTCGGGTTGTTGAAGAAGTCGCGCTCGGACTGCGCGCCGGGCGCGGAGCCGGGCGTCGCGTTCGTGCCGTTGTTGCCCAGGAAGTCCATCTCGATGACGCCCTTGGCCTTGATCCCGTTCTCCGTCGCGGGGACCCCGAACTCGAGCCCGAGCCGGCTGTTGCGAACCGACATCTGCTCGCGGCCGCGCTGGCCGCCGTAGGTCGAGCGGGTCGCGACGAGGTTGTTGCCCTGCTCCTCGTTGAAGCTCTGGGTGGTGTCGTAGATCGAGTCGGTCTCGACGAAGCCGTACAGGCGCAGCGTCGCGTCCTTCAGCGAGCTGGTCCCGACGGTCAGCGGCTCGAGGGCGGCGGCGGGGGAGGCGGCGACGACGGCGGCGAGGACGGCGGCGGCGAACGTCGTTTTCATGTGTTCTCCTCGGCGTGAGATGACGGCCCACGGACGATAGCGTTAGGCGGGGGCCGCGGTCCGTACTGGGCGGGTCAACTCCGCGTGACGGACGCGTGACGCGTCAGGCGGCGCGCAGCGTGAAGCGGAAGACGGAGCCGCCGGGCTGGCGGCTCTCGACGGACACCTGACCGCCCTGCGCCTCCACGAGGTGCTTCACGATGGACAGCCCCAGGCCGGTGCCGCCGGCCTCGCGGGCGCGCGCCTTGTCCACGCGGTAGAAGCGCTCGAACACCCGCGGCAGGTCCGTCTCGGGTATGCCGACGCCGGTGTCGCGCACCGACACGCGCGCGCCGCCATCCCAGGGCTCGGCCGCCAGCTCGACGCGGCCGCCGGGCTCGGTGTACTTGATCGCGTTGTCGAGGAGGTTCGCGAGGATCTGGCGCAGCTGGTCGGCGTCGGCGGCGACGGGCGGGAGTCTTCCGGGCGCGGGGCACTCGAGCCGGACTCCGCGCTCCTCGGCCGCCGGCGCGAAGGAGCGCCCGGAGGCGGCCAGCGCCTCCGACAGGTCGGTCGGCGCCAGCTTCGGAGCCCGGTGGCCGGATTCGATCGCCGAGAGGTCGAGCAGGTCGTCCACCAGCTTGGTCAGGCGGTCGGCGTGGTCCTCGATCGTCTTGAGGAAGTCGAGCCGGTTCTCCTTGTCGTCCACCGCGCCGGCGCGCAGCGTCTCGGCGAAGCCCTTGATCGACGCGAGCGGCGTGCGCAGCTCGTGGCTCACGTTCGCGACGAAGTCGCGGCGCATCTGCTCGAGGCGGCGCAGGCGGGTGATGTCGTGGAGGACCAGCAGGGCGCCCGCCACGCGGCCCTCCTGCACGAGGGGGGCGGCGTGCGCGTCGAAGACCAGCTCTTCGGGCGCGAACAGGCGCACCTCCTGGGCCGCGGGCCTGCCGTCGCGGAGCACGCCCGAGATCAGCTCGACGATCCCGTTGTGGCGCAAGGTCTCGAGGTAGCGGCGGCCGCGCGCCGCCGCGGGCGAGAC
>JACQBB010000053.1 GCA_016194625.1 Elusimicrobiota bacterium
CGGGCCTGGGCGTCCAGGACGGTCACGCGCGACTCCCGGCAGCGCTGGGTCAGGCCGGACTTGCCGTGCTGGTCGACGCACCAGGGGTCCATGCCGTCCAGGACGGGGTCCGGCTGGTGGACGGCCAGGCACGGGCCCTCGGCCAGGATGTTCAGCCCGCTGTCGGTCACGACGGTGGCGATCTCCAGGATGACGTCCTTCTCGGGCTCCAGTCCCGTCATCTCCAGGTCCAGCCAGACCAGGTTCTTGTCGTCGACCTTGGGCATGGGCGCATCCTAGCAAAATCGGCGCGTCCCGCTGTGACCGAAGTCATCCGCGAATTTCTTGACACCCCCTGCGCCGTCTGTTAGACTGGACGAAGATTCGGTCCGTCGCTAATCTTAGGAGGAATCACGATGAAACGCCTCTCTCTGAGCGCTCTCGCTCTCGCCGCCGCCGCTTTCCTGGGAGCCTGCGCCTCGGCCCCCAAGTCCGCCCCCATCGCCGCCAACGCCCCGGAATGGGTGAACAAGGGTTCCGGCGCCTTCAAGGATTCGGCCGGCAAGCAGGTCTTCTACGGCGTCGGCATCGCCCAGGGGATCCGCAACCGCGCCCTCGCCGTGACGGCCGCCGATGACCGCGGCCGCGCCGAGATCGCGAAGATCATGAACTCCTACGTGACGACGCTGACCAAGGACTACATGGCCTCGGTCACCGCCGGCGACATGACGAAGTCCAGCGAGGAGCAGATGGTCTCCTCGACGATGAAGAACTTCGCCAAGTTCACGCTGCACGGCGCCCTGCCGGTCGACCACTGGAAGGACCCGTCCGACGGCACGCTGTTCTCGCTCGTCAAGCTCGACATGGCCGCCGTCCAGCAGAGCCTGAACGAGTCCAAGGAACTCGACTCCAAGGTCCGCGATTACGTGAAGGCCAACGCCGAGAAGGCGTTCGACGAGCTCGCGGCCGAGGAAGCCAAGCACTAAGATGCGGCTCCCCAGCCTCGTCGCCGCGCTCGGCGCGGCTCTGGCCCTGTCGGCGTGCGGCACCTCGGTGACGCGCATGGACGCCGGCGAGACCAAGGACGTCAGCGGGCACTGGAACGACACCGACTCGCGCTTGGTGGCCGAGGAGATGATCTCGGACTGCCTGTCGCGGCCGTGGTACGGCAAGGCGCAGACCGACCTCGGCAAGAACCCGACGGTCATCGTCGGGACGGTGAAGAACCAGTCGTCCGAGCACGTCGCCACGGACACGTTCGTCGAGGACCTCCAGCGCGCCCTGATCAACTCGGGCAAGGTGGAGTTCGTCGCCAACAAGAACGAGCGCGGCGAGGTGCGCGACGAGCGGGCCGACCAGGACACGCATTCGTCCGAGGAGACCCGCACGGCGAACGCCCAGGAGACCGGCGCGAACTTCATGCTGAGCGGCGCGATCAACTCGATCGTGGACCAGGAGGGCGGGAAGGCCGTCGTGTTCTTCCAGACCAACCTGAAGCTGCTGAACATGAAGACGCACCAGATCGTCTGGAACGGGCAGAAGAAGATCAAGAAGTACGTCACCCGCTCGCGGGCCACGTTCTAGAGGCCCATGGGCGCACCACGGCCCCTCCTTTCGCGCGCGAAGGGAGGGGCCGTCCTCTTCCCCCTCGTCCTGCTGGCGGCCTGCTCGGGCCCGTCCGGCTCGATGCGCAAGGCCGTCAACGCGCAGCTCGCCGCGGGCGACTACGCCGGCGCCGAGGCGCGCGTCCAGCAGGAGAAGGTCCCCTCCTACGGCGCCAAGAACGCCGTGCTCTTCTATCTCGACCTCGGCGCCGTCCAGCACGACGGCGGCAAGTATAAAGAGAGCGACCAGAGCTTCGCCGTCGCCGAGGCCCGCATGGAGGAGCTGTACACCAAGTCGGTGAGCAAGGCCGCGGGCACGCTCCTGCTCAACGACAACACCGTGGACTACGCCGGCGAGCGCTTCGAGCGGGCGCTGGTGAACGTCTACCGGGCGCTCGACTATCTGTGGCTCGGGAACCGCGACGACGCGCTCGTCGAGGTCCGCAAGCTGGTCCGCCTCCTGCAGGAGTACGTCGACCGCTACGGCGGCGCGCGGACGGTCTACAAGGACGACGCCTTCGGCCAGTACCTCTCGGCCCTGCTCTACGCCGACGACGGCAAGGACGACGACGCCCGCATCTCGCTGGACGCCGCCAAGCGCGCCTACCGCCTCTACGCGAGCGCCTACGGCACCCCGACCCCGCCGCTGGACGCGGCCCTCCCCCGCGGCGGCGCCGGCGAGCTCGTGTTCCTCCATCTCAACGGCGTCGCCCCGCGAAAGGTCAGCCGGAGCTTCCAGGTCGCCTGGCACGAGGCCGTCGCGGCCGTCAACGCGACCAAGAACGACGAGGCGCAAGGCGGCCAGGCGGCCAACGCCGTGCGCGCGGGCATGCTCGGGCAGGCGATCACGGTCTCGTATCCGGCCTACGAGCAGGACCCCTACCAGGTCGCGGGCTCCGAGGTGGAGGTCGACGGCAAGACCGCGGAGACCGCCCTCGTCGAGGACGTCTCCGCGATCGCGCAGAAGGACCTGGCCGAGCGCCAGGCGTTGATCAAGACCCGCGCGGTGGCGCGCGCCGCGATCAAGTTCATCCTCTCGAAGGCCGCGACGGACGCCGCCGAGAAGAAGTACGGCAAGAACTCGTTCGAGGCGCTGGCGGCGAAGATCGGGACCGCGGCGCTCTCCGCGGCCACCGAGGTCGCCGACACGCGCGCCTGGGCGACCCTGCCCGCCCAGTTCCGCCTGGCGCGCCTCGTCCTGCCCCCGGGAGACCACAAGGTCGTCGTCCGCTACCGGAACGCCGCCGGAGCCGTGCTCCTCACCCGCGAATACTCCGTGACCATCCGCAAAGGCCAGCGCGCCTACCTCCACGACAGGACGGCACTATGATCCCCCGAAACGAACTCCCGCGCACCCTCGCTCTGCTCGCCGCCGCCGCGCTGGCGGCCGCCTGCGCCACCCCGACCGCGTCCGCCAAGGGCGAGGCGCGCACCGTCGTCGGCGGCGCGCGCCCGTCGTGGGTCGAGGGCGAGAGCCCCGAGTTCCCCCGCGCCCGCTTCGTGCTCGGGGTCGGCAGCGCCGACGAGGAGAACGGCGCCTCCGACCGGGCGCGCGGCGAGGTCGCCCGCGTGTTCTCCGCCGACGTGACCGTGAACACGATGGTCGACCAGACCGAGAAGGGCGACGGGAAGACCTCTTCCTTCTCCAGCACCGTCTCCGACCAGGTGAAGACCGCGACCGCGAAGATCCTGGAGGGCGTCGAGATCGTCGCGCGCTGGAAGGACGCGTCCACCGGCCGCTACTACGCGCTCGCCGCGCTCGACAAGCCGCACGCCCTGCTGACCATCACCGAGAAGGCCCACGACCTCTCCGGCGAGGCCGCGACCTACAAGGCGTCGCTGGCCTCCGCGCCCGACGCGTTCGGCCGCGCGAAGGCCGGCGCCAAGCTCGCCGCGATCGCGCGCGTCTGGGGCGGCCTGGAAGCCGATTCCCGCGTGCTCGGCGGCGGGAACCTCGCCGCGGACTTCGACGCGGCCGCGGCCCGCTCCGACGCCGCGAAGGCGCTCGCCGCGCTCGACGTCGCGGTGGCCGCGTCGGGCGAGGGCGCCGACGCCGTGGAGACCGCCGTCGTCTCCGCGCTGAACGCCGCCGGCCTCACGGCCAAGAAGGGCTCCGCCGGCGACCTGACCGCCTCCGCCGACGTCGCCGTCGCGTCCCAGGACGCCGGCGACCCGCGCTGGAAGCGCTCCCGCGCGACCGCCACCGTCGTCCTGAACGACGGCCGCGCCGGCAAGACCTTCGCCCGCTTCGACGTGAGCGCTCGCGAGGACGCCACCGACCCCGGCGAGGCCCGCCGCCGCGCCCTGGCGACCCTCGCCAAGAAGACCGCCGCCCAGACTTCCGCCGCCATCAACGACTACTTCACCAACCAATAGGAAGAGGGTCAGGCCTTAACTTATAAGTTAAGGCCTGACCCTCGACATTAGTCGGGGCGCTTCTGGAGGCCGTTGAGGAGCTGTTTGACGGGGTCGGCGAGGAACTTGCCGAGGTTGACCTTGGACTTCGGCTGGTCGAAGGAGCCGGTCACGGCGACGTCGAGCGGGGCGACGTTGGCGACCTGGGCGGTCACGACGAGGTCGAGGCCTTCCTTGGGCAGGTCGATGGTCCCGGTCGCCGACACGCGGGCGGCGTCGGAGTCCATCTCCGACTGGCGCAGGGTCATCAGGCCGTCCCGGAAGCCGTAGTCGCCGACGATCTGGTTCAAGGTGATGTCGTTGAAGTCCGGGAACAGGCGGATCCCGCCGATGCGGCCGATCTTCTGGACGATCAGCAGCGGGAAGAGCATCACCTTCACCAGCTTCGACTGGGTCGCCATGTCGCCGACCGAATGCAGCTTCCCCCCGCCGACGCGCAAGCGCGCGTCGCCGTCCAGGCTCTTCAGGTCCGGCGTCACGCCGCGCAGCTCCCAGCTCGCCTTCACGTCGTCGACCGTGGCGTTCGGGTGCGAGAGCTTGCCGACGTTGAAGTGTCCGCGCGTCGCGATCGGCGTCGGCTTCTCCTCGGGCTTGCCCGGCGCCTTCGCGGCCTTCGCGGCCTGGCGGTCGGCCTGGACCTTGCTCTTGGCGGCGAGCCAGCGGCCCAGGTCGAAGCGGTCCAGGTCGGCGTCGAGCTGGATCTCCGGCGCGCGGGAATAGTCCTTCACGGTCAGGTCCATCTTGAGCGACCCGTCGCCGACCTTGCCCGTCAGGTTGGGCAGGTCGATGCGGCGCTCGTCGAACGAGACCGTGCCGGTGAAGTCGGCGAACGGCAGCTCGGCGACGGTGGCGCCGATGCCCTTGAACTGGAGCTTGCCGGCGAACAGCGGCTTGTCCTTGGTGCCGGTGACCGACATCGCGAAGAAGCCCGTGCCGGTCAGCTTCTGCTCGCGCGTCTGCGGCGTGAGCTTGGTCAGCTCGTCGAGCGCGAACGAGCGGCACTTGAGCAGGAGGTCGAACGCGTTGCGCCCCCCGGGCTCCGTCACCGTGCCGGATGCGTCGAGGTCGTTCTTGCCGACCACGAGCCGCAGCGACTTCACCTTGAGCAGGCGCGGCGAGTAGGACGCGTCCACCGTCCACTTCGACGCCGGGGCCTGCAGGCCCGCGGGGACGCCGGGGAACGGGAGGTCCTTGTCGGTCAGCGCCGGCAGGTCCAAGTCGGCCGTCGCCGTCACGTCGGGGACCGGAGCGCCCGCGAGGGCCTTGGCCACGGTCCCGTCGAGCGTCACGCGTCCGCCCTGGCCCTTCACCGTCAGCCCCGCGAGGCGCACGTCGTCGCCGTCCGCCTTCACGACCCCGTCCACGCGCAGCGCGGGGACGACGAGCGCCGGAGGCGCGCCCGGGACCTCGACCGGCAGGTCCGAGACCTTGAACGACGGCAGGTCCAGCGCCAGCGCGACCGAGACGTCGGGGACGGGCTTGGCCGAGGCGACCTTCTTGACGGCGCCGGTCGCCGTCGCCGTGCCGCCCTTGAACGCCGCCTTCAGCGAGGAGATCCGCAGGTCGTCTCCGGCCAGCGCGACCTCGCCGTCCAGGCGCGTCGCGGGCACGAAGGCCTTCGGCGGCAGCCTCAGGAACGGGTACTGCCCGGGCCGGATCTCGGGGACGTCGAGGCCGAACGACGCGCGGCCGTCGAAGCGCGGAGCCTTGCCGCCGAGTCCGGACGCGGAGCCCGCCGCGGCCAGATGTCCGCCCTTCCAATCGACGGCGAGGGACTTCACCACGGCCCGGTCCCCCGCGTAGGAGCCCGAGAACGCCAGGTCCGCCGCCGGGACGCTC
>JACQBB010000423.1 GCA_016194625.1 Elusimicrobiota bacterium
AGCGGGCCGGGGCGCAGCGGGGCGCGCTCGACGGTCATGCGGCCCGCCTCGATCTTGGAGACGTCGAGCACCCGGTCGACGAGGTCGAGCAGGGTCTTCGCCGCGCTGGCCAGCGTGACGGCGTGCTCGGATTGCTCGGGGTCGAGGCGCCCCTTGGACAGGAGCTCCGCGCTGCCGATGACGGCGTTCAGCGGCGTGCGCAGCTCGTGGCTGACGTTGGCGAGGAACTGGGACTTCACGCGCGCCGTCTCCAGCGCCTCGTCGCGGGCCTGCGCCAGCGCGCGCACGCCTTCCAGATGCAGCGTCAGGTCGCGGGTCGTGATCGTGCGTCCGACCAGCTGCCCGCCGATCATGTACGGCCGAGAGATGCGGTCGAAGACGCGGCCGTCCTTGAGGCGGACCATGTCGCGGCGCTCCTGGTCGATCTCGGCGAGCACCGACATCGTGGCCAGCTCCATGAACGCCCCGGGGTCCTCGACCTGGGGCGCGACGAACTCGGCCATCCGGCGCACGTCGCCGGAGCGCATCAGCTCGTCGGTGAGGCTCCACATCTCGATGAAGCGGCGGTTGTAGGTGACCGCGCGCAGCTGGCGGTCCACGACGAGGATGCCGTCGGCGCTGGCGTCCAGCGTCGCGCGCGCGATCGCGAGCGCCTCCTCGAGGCGGTCGCGCGAGACGACGGTGCGCGAGAGGGTCTCGCCCATGCGGTTGAACGCGATCGCCAGGTCGCCCAGCTCGTCGCGCGAGGTCACGGGCACGGACGCCCCGTAGTCGCCCGCGGCGACGCGCGCGGTCGCCTCGGCGATGCGGCGCACCGGACCGAGCACGACCCGCAGCAGCGCCAGCGACAGCCCCAGCGCGAGCAGGCAGATGGCGACCGCCATGCCGGCGACGATGGCGCCGACGCGCTGCGCCGAGTCGAGCGTCGGCCGCAGCGGGACGCCCAGGCGCAGAGTGCCGACGCGCTGGCGGGGGCCGCCGGAGAGCAGGAACTCCTCGTCGGGCCGCCAGACCGGCGCGGAGATCAGGAGGATCGGCCCCCGCGCGTCCTGAGTGCGGACGAACGTGGTCTCCGCGGACTCGAGCGCGGAGCGCGTCCGCGCGTCGTCGCGCCGCTTGCCGGTCTCCAGGACGTTGGTGTGGGCGGCGACGGTGCCGTCCGGCAGCAGGGCCTCGGCGAAGCCCGCCGACGCGAACGCCTGCGCGGCCTGCAGGCGGGAGAGGAGGGCCGTCTCGCGGCGCGCCTCCAGGTCCTTGGCCAATCCGGCCGCGAAGTCCTCGGCCTGCGGGCGCAGGCGCCGCCCGAGCTCGGCCGTCATCACGCCCTCCGTCGCGCGCAGGCCGACCAGCGACACCAGCAGGGCCGACGCCGCGGCCAGCGGCAGGGAGACGGAGATGATCTTTCCTTGGAGCTTCATGGGACGGTCCGGTCCACTTCGGCGGCCTCCGCGAGGTCGAGCCCGGACGCGCGGGCCGCGGAGAGGCTGACGGTGACGACGACGCGGGACGGATGGTAGTGGTCGCGGGGCCGGCCTCCGGCCTGGAGCTCCTTGAGCGCGGCCGCGGCCGCGCGGCCGATGTCGCGGAAGGGCGCGGCGAGCGTCGCCGTCGCGCCCTTCTCGGCCAGGCCCTCGGTGGGAGCGAAGAACGGCACGCGCGCGGCCGCGGAGAACTCGCGGAGCACGGCGAAATTGCGGGCGCTGACCAGAAGGGGGTCGGGCATCAGCCACAGCGCGTCGCTCCTGCCGGAGAGCAGGCGCAGGTGCTCGGGGAGGCGCGCGGGGTCCTCGACCCGCTCGGAGAGGACCTTGATCCCCTGCGCCTCCGCCGCCGCCGCGAGCTCGCCGACCTGCCCGTCCTCGAGCGCCGACGACCAGAGCACGCGCAGGACCTTGATCCGCGGCATCAAGCGCTTGATCCGCGCGACGAGCGGTCCCGGCTCCGGCAGCATCTCGACGGAGACGAGGTCGTCGCGGCGCGGGGCGCCCGGCGCCAGGCAGGCGACGCGGAAGGGCGCGCCGGGCCACGGGCGCATCGCGGCGCGGGAGCCGAAGGCGACGACGACGTCGCCCTCCGCGACCTCGTCGCGCCCGAGGATGGCCGCCGGGACGCTCTCGCCCCACGCCTCCTGGAAGCCCTCGTAGGCCTGGCGATAATGCTCGGACTCGGACGAGAGCACGGCCCTCACGGCCGCGGACGCGGGCGCGGCGGCCCACGCGGCGAGCGCGAGCGCGGCGGCGGCCCGGCGGGCGGACGCGGCGGTCACGGACCGAACCTCGCTTCGACGCCGGCGCGGACGGTGCGCGGCGTCGCGGTGCGGTCGACGTACTCGGTGAACCGGTCCTGCAGGAGCTCCTGTCCCGCGACGAAGAGCTCCCAGCCCGGCCGCGGCGCCCAGGCGGCGCGCGCGTCGAGGCGGAAGTGGCGGGGGACGGGCGCCGTCAGGCCCCGGCTGGCGGAGTTCGCCAGGTAGGCGTCCTTGTAGCCCAGGACGGCCGAGACCGAGAAGCCCCGCGGGAGGACGGCGCGGGCGCCCAGGTTGAACTTGTGGACCGGCGTGGTGCGCGACGGCTCGAAGCCGGTCGCCGACGCCCCCTTGCCGTTCGTGATGCTCTCGAACGTGTAGTTGGCGAACACGGCCCGCCCGCCGCCGAGCGACAGGTCGCCGGACAGCTCGGCGCCCCGCGCGATCGCGCGGTCGGCGTTGCTCGTCGTGAGCCGGCCGCCGGGAAGGGAGGAGGTGGAGCTGTAGCGGCGGATCGTCATGTAGTAGACGGCGGCCGACGGGCGCAGGCGGCCCTCGAGGAGCCGCCCGCTCCAGCCGAACTCCCAGGAGGTCACCCGTTCCGGGCCGAAGGAGGGACTGCCGACGTAGGTGACCCCCGGGGACAGGCGGTAGTCGCCGAACTTCTCCGTCAACGGCGGGATGGTCGGCGCGAACGCGCGCGTGGCGCGGAACGAGTGGTTCTCGAACGGCGTGGCCACCAGCGCCGCCTGCCACGCGTACTCCCAGCCGCCGGTCGACGAATGCTCCCCGGAGGCCCCCGCGAAGCCGGTCAGCGCGTCGGTGAACTCGTACGAGTGGTGGGTGAAGCCGCGCACGACGCGGTTCGAGTGTCGGGGGTCGGCGCCGAAGACCTGGACCGAGTCGGCCCCGGACTCCCGCCAGTCCGCGCCCCAGCTCGACTTCGCCGCCTCGTCCAGCCAGGAGAAGCGATGGAGCAGGCCGGCGTCGTACTGATAGGTCCGGATCCGGACGTCGCCGGCGAACACCGGCTCGGAGCGCAGGAAGGTCTCCGAACGGGACAGCGAGGCCTCGACCGCGGAGCCGCCGTCGAGGTCGCGGGTCGCGCGCACGGTCTGGAAGTCCTGCGTGTGCCGCGCCTGCGCGTCGGGCATCAGCCCGGGAAGGCCCGCCGTCATCCAGGCCGCGCCGGCGAGGAGCTCGAGCTCGGTCTTCTCGGCGGGCGTCCAGCGGCCGCGCGCGTTCGCCTTGGTCAGGCGCAGGAAGTCGTCCGCGTCGCCGGCGCCCGTGGAGGACGGATGGCCGTCGTCGGCGCGCGAGGTGACGCTGAACGAGACGCCGGCGCCGGGCGTGCCGGCCTCGACGGCGGCGGCGCCCTTCGCGATCGAGCGGCCGCCCGCCGACGCGGAGACCTTCGCCCGGGTCCCTTCGCCGGGCTTGCGGGTGATGATGTTGATGACGCCGAACACCGCGTTCGAGCCGTACAGCGCGGCGTTCGGGCCGCGGACGATCTCGATGCGCTCGATGTCCTGGATCTGGACCGGCAGGCTCTGCCAATAGACCCCGCCGAGCAGCGGCGAGTAGACCGACCGCCCGTCGACGAGGACCTGCATCTCCGCGACGAACTCGCTGTCGAAGCCGCGCGCCGACACGAGGGCGCGGTTGCCGTCGAGCGAGCGCCCCTCGACCACGTCGAGCCCGGCGCGGTAGCGCAGGGCGTCCCAGATCTCGCGCACGCCGTAGGCCTTGAGGTCCTCGGCGGTGATCACGTCCACGGCGACGGGCGCCTTCCACGCCGGCTCCGCCCGCCGCGACGCGGTGACGACCGCCGCCTCCTCCCGGTAGAACTCGAAGGCGTCGTCCGCGGCGGCCGCGGGGACGGCGGCGGCGGCGAGCGCGGCGGCGAGGAGGACGCGCAGGAGGCGCGCGGGGAGGCTCATAGGAGCAGTGTAGCGTCCCCGAACGAGAAAAGTCTATAGCGGAGAGAGACGGCCTCGCGGTAGGCGGCGAGCAGGCGCTCCCGGCCCGCGAACGCGCAGGCGAGCATCAAGGGCGTCGAGCGCGGCAGGTGGAAGTTCGTGATCAGCGCGTCCACCGCGCGGAAGGCGTGGCCGGGCCGGATGTACAGCGAGCTCTCGCCGGCGCCCGGCCCCAATCCCTCCGGACGGGCGGCGAGCGTCTCGAGGGTCCGCGTCGCCGTGGTGCCGACGGCGACGAGGCGTCCGCCGGCGGCCCGCGCGGCCAGCATCTTCGCCGCCTCCTCCGCGTCGACCTCGTAGCGCTCGGGCAGCATGAGGTGGGCGTCGGCGTCGTCGCCCGCGATCGGCTTGAAGGTGCCGCGCCCGACGTGCAGCGTCACCCATGCCGTCCCGATCCCGGCGCCGCGCAGGCGCCCGAGCAGCTCCGGGGTGAAGTGCAGTCCGGCCGTCGGCGCCGCGATCGAGCCCTCGTCGCGCGCGTACACGGTCTGGTAGCGCTCCGCGTCGGCGCGCGAGGCCAGGCGCTTCTTGGCGATGTAGGGCGGCAGCGGGGGCAGGCCGTGCTCGGCCAGGTACGGGCGCACGTCGGCGGTCGCGAAGCGGATCCGGTACAGCCCGTCGTCGGTGAGGCCCTCGACGGCCGCGGTCATGCCGCCCGGGAACTCCAGCCGCTGACCCGCCTTGAAGCCGGACGCCAGCGCCGTCCACTCCGCCGGTCCGGTCTCGCCCACCAGCAGGAGGTCCGCCTTGCCGCCGGTGGACTTCTTGCCGACCAGGCGCGACGGGGTCACCTTCGTGCGGTTGAGGACCAGGCAGTCGCCCGCCTTCAGGAAGCGCGGCAGCTCGCGGAACACGGAGTGCTCGATCCTCCCGGACGCGCGGTCCAGCACGAGCAGGCGCGACGAGTCGCGCGGCTCGGCCGGCGCGGCCGCGATCAGCTCGTCCGGGACCTCGTAGTCGAAGTCGGCGACGGGGAGCTTCACTCGGCGACCTCGGACAGGTCGGCGCCGGGGAAGTAGAAGCGCAGGATCCTCTCGTAGCCGCGGCCCTTCTGCGCCTGGATCCGCGCGCCCCACTGGCACAGGCCCACGCCGTGTCCGGAGCCGCCGCCGTAGAACTCGAGGCCCTTCTTGCGCACGACCAGGCGCGCGATGCGCGTGCTCTTGAGGTCCCCGGCGCCGAGCGCGCTGCGCAGGTCCGACGCCTTGACCCGGATCTCCTGGCGGCCCGAGCGCGCGACGAAGTCGCGCACGTAGCCGGCGACGTCGCGGCGCCCGATCTTCAGCGAGCGCAGCGGGCCGGGCAGGTCTTGGCGCTCCTCGATGGCGGTCATCACGTCCTGCCAGGCGAAGTACGCGTTCCAGTGCATGTGGGGGGAGACCTCGCACCACGGGTCGCGCACGCCGCGCAGGGGCTTGGGCGTCGCGGCGGGGTCGCCGCCCCAGGCCTCGGCCAGGTTCTCGGTGCGGCCTCCGCAGCAGGCGTGGTAGTACACCTTGAGCAGCTCGCCCTTCCAGCCGAGGACCTCGCCGCGGGTCTCCTTGACCGCGCGGCGGACGTTGTCGTTGACCGCCGTCGCGCCGCGGTACACCTGGGAGCGGGTGTCGGCGGTCAGGTCGAAGCCGTCCTTGCGGAACTTGCCCATGTTCGCGTAGGCGAAGGTGCGCGCGACGACGGCCTGGGCCTTCAGCGCCTCCAGCGGCCAGTCGGGGTCCATCTCGAAGGGGAGCACGCCCTCCAGGTACTGCTCCATCCCGATCTCCTCGACGACGGTGACGGTCTGGCCGGGGTCGAGGCGCAGGATCAGCGCGCCCTTGTGCGGGTCGCCGCCGACGCGGATGACGGCCCCGTCCTCCGGGACGAGGCGGGTCTCGGACGGGAGATGCAGCTTCGACAGGCGCAGGCCGCCCTCGCGGGGCAGGAGCTTCAGCGCGCCCTTCCATTCGAGCGGCTCCGAGCGGCCTCCCGGCTCGACGACGCGCACCGCGCCCGCGGGCTCCAGCGTCGCCGACTCCGCGCCGTGGACCAGCGCGACCTGGACGAGGGCCGGCGCCGGCGCCGCGGAGGCGCGGACGGCGAGCAGGAGCGCCGCCAGGAGCGTCACAGGAGGTCGAGCGGGCGGCGCGGGGCCTTGAGGCCGAGGTGCGCGAACGCCTTCGGGGTGGCCACCCGGCCGCGCGGCGTGCGCGCGAGGAAGCCGGCCTGGATCAGGAACGGCTCGACGACGTCGGTCACGGTGTCGAGCTCCTCGCTGACGGCGATGGCCAGGTTCTCGACGCCGACCGGCCCGCCGTCGAACTTCTCGATGACGGCGCGCAGCAGGCGCCGGTCCATCGGGTCCAGGCCCTCGGCGTCCACCTCGAGCTTCGACAGCGCGTGGTTGGCGACCTCGAGCGTGATCTTCCCGCCGCCGCCGACCTGGGCGAAGTCGCGCACGCGGCGCAGCAGGCGGTTGGCGATGCGCGGGGTGCCGCGGCAGCGGCGCGCGATCTCGTCGGCGCCGGCGGGGTCGCAGGGCACGCCGAGCAGGCCCGACGAGCGCAGCACGATGCGGCGCAGCTCCTCGGGCCCGTAGAAGCCGAGCTGGGCGACGATGCCGAAGCGGTCGCGCAGCGGGCCGGTGAGCAGTCCCGAGCGCGTCGTCGCGCCGACGAGGGTGAAGCGGGGGACGGCCAGCTTGAGCGTCGAGGCCGCGGGGCCCTTCCCGGTCGAGATGAAGAAGGTGTAGTCCTCCATGACGGGATACAGGGCTTCCTCGACCAGCGGGTTCAGCCGGTGGATCTCGTCGATGAAGAAGACGTCGCCTTCGGAGATGTCCGTCAATAAGGCGGCCAGGTCGCCGACGCGTTCCAGGATCGGACCGCTCGCGGTCCGCAGGTTCACGCCCATCTCGCGCGCGAGGATGTTGGCGAGCGTGGTCTTGCCCAGGCCGGGCGGCGCGTAGAACAGGCAGTGGTCGAGCGGCTCGCCGCGCTGCTTGGCGGCCTTCAGGAAGACCCGCAGGTTCTCCTTCAGCGATTCCTGGCCGACGAACTCGTCGAGCGTCTTCGGCCGCAGGGCGCGGTCGACGGTCTCCTCGGTCGGCGCGGCGCCGGGATTCAGAACGGATTCATCGCGAGCCTTAGCCACGGGCCCTCCGGCGCGGAGTCATCCACCGAAAAATCGCGCGATTTCTTCGTGGATAAGTCATAGTCGTTTGAGCGCCTGCCGGACCAGCTGCTCCGCCGGCAGTTCCTGGACGCCGTGCTCCTCGGCCAGGGCCTGCAGGGCGGAGCGGACCTCGGCCTGCTTGTAGCCGAGCGACTCCAGCGCGTTCAGCGCCTGCGCCCACGCGCCCGTCGGCGGGACGGCGTCGGCGATCTTCTGGATGTGGGGCGCGCCGGGCACCCGGACGTCCTCGAGCTTGCCCTTGAGCGCCTCGACGATCTTGGTCGCGGTCTTCTTGGTGAAGCCGAACACGCCGCACAGCAGCTTCTCGTCGCGGTCCAGCACGGCGCGGCGGAAGTCGGGGAGGGACTTGGACGCCTTGTCCAGGTACTCGAGCGCCTTCTTCGCGCCGGTGCCGGGGATCTCGTCGCGGAACGCGCAGAACATCGCCTTCTCCGACGCGTTCAGGAAGCCGTACAGCGTCTCGCCGCCGCCGTACATCGCGTACGAGGGCACGACGAGCAGGAGCGCCTCGCCGCCGGGGGCGGGGAGCGCGGACGCCGTCGAGGCGGTGACGTGCACCTCGTGGCCGACCCCGCCGACCTCGAGCACGAGGGATTCCAGGTCCTTGCTCAGCACGACGCCGCGCAGGGAGGCGATCATCCGCGCGCGCCCCAGGAGTCGAGCACCTTGAGGCCCTTCATGCGGCCCGAGCGCAGGTGGCACAGCGCGATCGCCGCCGCGTCGGCCACGTCGTTGGGGCGCAGCTTGTCGGCCAGGCCGAGCGCCTTCTGCACGACGGTCTGCATCTGCGCCTTCTCGGCGCGGCCCGAGCCGGTCAGCGCGAGCTTCACGGTCTTCGGGTTGTACTCGTGGACGGGGGAGCCGGACTGCGCGACGGCCAGCAGCGCCACCCCGCGCGCCTGCAGGGTCGCGCGCACGGTGACCGCGATCGTCGTGAAGAACATCTCCTCGATCGCGCAGGCGTCGGGCGCGTGCTCGGCCAGCACGGCGGAGAGCTCGGCGTGGATGGTCTTGAGGCGCTCGGGGAGCGGGACGCCGGGCCGCGTGCGGATGCAGCCGGAGGCGACGAGACGCGGGGAGGCGGGCGCGCCGTCCAGGACGGCCCAGCCCGTCTCGTGCATCCCGGGGTCCACGCCCAGGATGCGGGTCACGCGGCGAGCTTCTCCATCACCGCGTCGGCGATGTCGTAGTTGCCGTAGACGTTCTTCACGTCGTCGAGCGCCTCGAGCAGCTCCAGGAGCTTGAGCACCTGGGGCGCCTGCGCCTCGCCGACGGCGACCAGGTTGTCGGGGACCATCGCGGCCTCGGCCGATTCGATCGCGATCTTCTTGGCGGCCAGGCCGTCCTTGACCTTCTGCAGGTCGTTGTGGGTCGTGTAGATCTCGTACACGTCGCCCTCGGCCTTGAAGTCCTCGGCGCCCAGGTCCAGCGCCAGGCCCATCACCTCGTCCTCGGAGGGGGCGCCGGCCTTCTTGACGACGATGGTGCCCTTGGGCTTGAACATCCAGGCGACCGAGTTCGGCGCGCCGAGCGACCCGCCGTTCTTGGCCATGATGGTGTGGATCTCGCCGCGGGTGCGGTTGCGGTTGTCGGAGGTGCACTCGATGAGCAGGGCGACGCCGCCGGGCGCGTAGCCCTCGTACACCAGCTCCTCGAAGGCCGCGCCCTCGAGCTCGCCGGTGCCGCGCATGATCGCGCGCTTGATGGTGTCGGCGGGCATCTGGACGGCCTTGGCGTCGTCCATCGCCTTGCGCAGGCGCGGGTTGGAGCCGGGGTCGCCGCTGCCGCCCAGCTTCGCGGCGATCGTGATCTCGCGCGAGCACTTCGTCCACGCCTTGCCGCGCTTGGCGTCCGCGGCGCCCTTCTTGTGCTTGATGTTCGCCCAGTGCGAATGTCCGCCCATTGGGAAGTCCTCCGTGGGAAATCTCCGCCGATGATACCAAAATCCCCGTCTGGAAAACCTCCCGCCGAGCCGCCGGCGGAGGACCGAAGGACCCGGGTCTCTTGGCCGGACCGGGGGGACCCTTGGACCCGGGAAGCCGCGCCCGTCCCCGCTAGAATATATGGAGATGGAACGCCGACCCTCGCGCTGGATCGCCTCGCTGCTCGCGGCCGCGATCGTCCTGCTCGTCCCGGGGCCCGAGGCCTACGCGCAGGTCGGCCGCATCGCCGCCCCCGAGACCGGCGCCTCCGCCGCCCCGCGCCTGGCCCTGCCGAACGCCGGCGTCTCCGCGCTCGGCGCCCCCGGCGCCCTGCTCGCCGCGCCCGCCCTGGCTCCCGGCCTCGGCGCGCTGTCCGCCGCCTCG
>JACQBB010000424.1 GCA_016194625.1 Elusimicrobiota bacterium
CCTGGATGAAGGAACTCGGCATCCCGCACGAGAAGGTGAACGTCAACGGCGGCGCGATCGCGCTCGGCCATCCGCTCGGCTCGTCGGGCTGCCGCATCACCGTGACCCTCCTGCACGAGATGCGCCGCCGCAAGGCCAAGCGCGGCCTGGCCGCGCTGTGCATCGGTGTCGGCCAGGGCCTGGCGGCCGCGTGGGAGGCCGTCTAGCGCGATGATCGCCGTCACGCGCGACCCCGCCTGGGCCGTCCGGCTCGACAGCATCGCCGCGCGCGGCGGCTGGCCGTTCGCCGCGGTGGACGCGTTGCCCGCCGGGCGCGGCCGGACCGTCGAGCGCGCGGTCGTCGTCCTCGACCGCGCCGCCGCGGGCGCGTCGTTGTCGCGCGCGGTCGCCGCCCTGCGCGCGCTGTTCCCGTCGGCCCGCGTGATCCTGTCCTGCACCGACGCGGAGCTGGGCGCGGCGGGAGCCGGCGCCGGCATCGCGTCCGGCGCCGACGAGGTGATCTCGAAGGCCTGGAGCGACGAGAAGGTCGCCGCCAAGCTGGGCGCCCTGCGCGACGCCGCTCTCGCCTCCGAGGTGCGGGTCAGCGTCGACGGCGCGCTGAAGGCCGAGCTGCGCTCGCATCGCGCCTACGCGCGCGTCCGCGGCCGCTGGTCGGAGCTGCCGATGAACGCCGCCGAGTTCTCCCTGCTCTTCTCCTTGCTCGCCGCCGAGGGCGAGACCGTCTCGCGCGAGCGCCTGCTCGCCGAGATGCGCCGCGTCGCCGGCCGCGAGGTGGAGTCGGAGACCGTCGCGCGGCGGATGCTGTCGCTGCGCCGCGCGCTCGCGCCGTGGAAGGGGAGCGTCGAGAGCGTGCGCGGCGGCTTCTATCGGCTCGCGTCGTCGCGGCGGCGGTCCACGACGTAGACCGACCCGGGGCGGCTCTTCGCCGCCTTCTTCAGCTCGGCCCCCAGCGCGGCGACCTGCGCGAAGCTCCTCAGCGCGCGGTCCTTGTTGTGGCAGATGCCGACGGACACCGACAGCAGGGGGAACTCCCGGGTGTTGCCCTGGCGGTCCTTGGCGACGATGCAGCCGCGCGCGCGGTCCGTCTCGTTATAAAAGGACGGGACCGCCGCGTCGAACGACGCGCAGATGCGCCGCGCGGCCTCCTCCATGCGGTCGGGCGTGGACAGCGCGATGAAGTCGTCGCCGCCGATGTGGCCGATGAAGTCGGCGGGGCCGCCGTTGCGCACCTCGTCGACGAGCACGCGCGCCAGCGTCTTGATCACGCGGTCGCCCGCGTCGTAGCCGTAGGCGTCGTTGTACGCCTTGAACTGGTTGAGGTCGACGTAGAGGACGGCGAGCGGCGTCTTCTCGGCGATCGCGCGCTCGATGCGCGACTCGATCGACAGGTTGCCCGGCAGGCGCGTCAGCGGGTTGGCGTCCAGGCCCTGGCGCGTGCGCTTGAGGATCATCCGGATGCGCGCGAGCAGCTCGCGGATGTCGACCGGCTTGGTGATGAAGTCGTCGGCGCCGAGGTCGAGGCCCTGCACCTTGCTCTCGCGGTTGCCCGAGGCCGACAGGATGATGACGGGCAGGTTCTCGAGCAGCGGGTCCTCGCGCAGCTGCCGGCAGACCTGGAAGCCGTCCATGCGCGGCATCTTGAAGTCCAGCACCGCGATGTCCGGCGGGTCGGCGCGGATCGCCTCCAGCGCGGACGCGCCGTCCGGGACCGCGGTGACGACGAAGCCCTCGCGCTCGAGCGTCTCCTTGAGGGCCTGCAGGAGGTCCGGCAGGTCGTCGGCGATGAGGATGCGGGCGGGGCGCTCGTCTTGCGGCTTCACGGCCTGAGGATAGCCGATTTTCTGGAAAATTGACAGGCCATCCTCTAATAGATAAAATGCTCCGTCGTCGCCGACATGCCCGAATCCGAGCAGGTCAAGGACGCGCGTCGTCGCGCCTGGGCCGCCGCCATGAGCGTCGGCTGGGAACTGTCGTCGTTCACGGTCCTGGGGCTCGGGGCGGGCTGGTGGCTCGACAAGCGTTTTCGTTCGTCGCCGTGGGGCGTGCTCGTCGGAGCGTTCGCGGGGATCGGGATTGGACTCTATCGGCTCATCCGGACCTTCGGATCCGCTCAAGACGGGGACGCGGGTCGCCGCTGAAGGCGCCGCCGTCGCGGCGCTGGGCGCGGCGGTCCTGGTCCGGCTTTTCCCGGAGCCCGAGAGGGTCCGGGGGATCCTGACCGGCTTCGCGTCGGCGTGGGCGGCGTCGTCGGTCAGCGTGGCCTGGCTGCTGTGGGCGCGCGGACGCGACATGCGGACGTTCTGGTACGCCTTCGGCGGCGGGATGGCGCTGAGGGCGGCGGTGCTGGGAGCCCTGGTCGTGTGGGGCTATCGACGGGAGACGGTGTCTTTGGACGCGCTGCTGATCTCGTACGTGTTCGCGCTGTTGGCTTTGCTGCTGAGTCTTGAGTTCCGGCATCTGAGAGTGAAATGAACTTCGAGCACATCCTCGCGCATCACCTCGTCGACCACAAGTTCTCCCATCTCGTCGTCGCCAACCTGGGCCCGCTCGGCAAGCTGGACCTCGGCCTCTCCCCGCTGATCGTCACGATGTGGATCGCCTGCGCGGTCGCGGTGCTCGCGCTGACCTTCGCCGCCCGCTCCGAGTCCTAGGCCGCCCGCCTCGCGCGCGGCATGTTCGAGCCGCTGGCGCTGTTCGTGCGCGACGACATTCTCGAGCCGATCTTCGGCCACCACGCGCACTTCTACCTGCCCTACTTCCTGACGCTGTTCTTCTTCCTGCTCACCTGCAACCTCCTCGGCCTGGTGCCCAAGATGTCGGGCGTGACGGCGAACCCGAACGTGACCGCCGCGATGGCGCTGTGCACCTTCGGCCTCATCCAGTTCGCCGGCGTCAAGGAGCAGGGCCTGGGCTCCTACATCATCCACATCGTCCCCGGCGGCGTGCCGTGGTGGCTGTGGCCGCTGCTGTTCGTCATCGAGGTGTTCGGCATGTTCGCCAAGTGCATCTCGCTCTGCATCCGTCTTTTCGCGAACATGCTGGCCGGCCACGTCGTGTCGCTGGCCTTCCTGTGCATGATCTTCATCTTCGCCGCGATGAGCAAGGCCGCGGGCCTGGGCATGACCGTGCCGGCCGTCGGCCTGGCCCTGTTCATCTACGTCATGGACGTCCTGGTGTCGTTCCTCCAGGCGTACATCTTCACGTTCTTGACCGCCCTGTTCGTGGGCGGGGCCGTCCACCCGCACTAAAAACGCGGAGGTCGCACCCGAGACGCCCTTCGGCGATCCCGGATACAGTCGCAAGGAGACTAGACACAATGGGTTACATCGGCATCTCTTACATCGGCGTCTTCCTGGGCGCCGGCCTCTGCCTCATCGGCGGAGCCTACGGCATCTCGAAGCTCGCGTCGGCCGCCCTCGAGGGCACCGCGCGCCAGCCCGA
>JACQBB010000425.1 GCA_016194625.1 Elusimicrobiota bacterium
ACGGCTACGCTCTGGCGCTCGACCTGGCCCAGAAGACCGTCCACGTGGCCTCCGCCTTCCTGGAGGTCGGCCTGCTCGCCCTGCTGATCCGCGGGGGGCTGTTCGTCCCGCGCGACCCGGCGACCTGGCTGCTGTTCGCGCTGGCCGCCTGCCTGTCGTCGCTGATCTTCTTCTTCATGGAGTTCATGGTCTCGTCGCTCGCGTTCTGGACCTCGGAGTCGGGCGGCCCGCTGTTCTGCTTCGAGCTTTTCCTCGCGTTCGCCGCGGGCGCGTTCTTCCCGCTGGACGTCCTGCCCGAGGCCCTGCGCCGCGCGCTCTCGGCCACCCCGTTCCCGTACATGGTGTACTTCCCCGCGCGGGTGTTCTTGGAGAAGGTCTCGCACGCCGAGGCCGCGCGCCTGGTGGCGACCGAGGCCGCGTGGCTGGCGGTGTTCGTCGCCGCGGCCGCGTCGGTGTGGCGCGTCGGCCTGCGCTCGTACGCGGCGGAGGGCGGATGAGTGCGGGCGCGCGGAAGTACCTGCGCATCTGGCTGCGCACGGCCTCGATGGGCATGCAGGCCCAGCTCACCTACCGCCTGGGCTCGTTCGGCTTCCTGCTCGGGAAGATGATCCGCCTGCTGTTCTTCTTCGCCTTCGTCGTCGCGATCTTCAGCCACGTGGAGACGGTCGCCGGCTACTCGCTCGTCGAGACCGCGCTGTTCTTCCTCACTTACAACCTCGTCGACATGATCGCCCAAGTCTTCTTCCGCGGCGTGTACGGCGCGCGGCGCACGGTCACCGAGGGCGACTTCGACTTCTACCTGGTCCAGCCCTGCTCGCCGCTGTTCCGCATGGTGTGCTCGACGGTGGATTTCCTGGACATCATCACGCTGGTCCCCGTCCTGGTGATGATCGCGATGACCTTCGCGCGCCTGCCCGCCTACGACTGGACGCGCTACGCCGCCTACGTCCTGCTCGTCGGCAACGGCGTGGCCCTCATCTTCGCGATCCACGTGTTCGTGGCCGGACTGGCCGTGCGCACCCAGGAGCTCGAGAACGCGATCTGGATCTACCGCGACGTGATGTTCATGGGCAAGTTCCCGGTGGACGTGTACGCGCGGCCCGTGCGCGCCGCGCTCACCTTCGCCGTGCCCATCGCGGTGATGACGTCGTTCCCGGCCAAGGCGCTGCTGGGGCGGCTGACCCCGGGCTGGGCCGCCTACGCCGCGGGCTTGAGCGCCGTCTCCGTCGTCCTTTCGGCGCTGTGGTGGCGCGGCTCCGTCGCGCGGTACACCTCCTCGTCCAGCTGACGACCGCTGACAGCCGCCCCATCGCCGAAAAGACGGGAATGAGCTATCCTCTGGACATGGAGAAGATCGTCCGGCGCGTCCACGCCCGGGTGAACTGCGACCGTCCCGTCGACGTGTTCAGCGACGCGGCGACGGGGCCGTTGCTGGGCGTCGCCCGCCTGCTCGACCTCAGCCTGTCCGGCGCGATGATCGCCTACGACGGCTTGCTGCGCCCGGGCGCGTCCTACCGCGTCCGCCTCGACGATTTCCACGGCTCCATCGAGCTGCCGTTCCGCGTCGCGCGCGAGGCCCCGCGCGGCCGCAAGTACCCGCAGGTCCGCCACTACGGCCTCTCCTTCAACCTGACCGGGAGTCAGGAGCGCGTGCTCCTCGAGCTGATCGAGGCCATCCGCGCCCACCCGACGCCGGACGAGGACACCCTCCTCGACCGCCTCCTGCGTTCCTACTGGTCCCGATGAGCATGCGCTCCGGCCGCGGCTTCGCCAATCCCGAATACCTGCTGACCCTCGCGGCCGTCGGCATCGTCCTGTCCATCGTGATCCCGGCCTGCGTCCGCGTGCGCGACCGCGCCCGCGACCGTGCCGCGCTCGGAACCGTCCGCCGCGCGTTGGAGACCTATCGCGGAGCGCACAAAGGCGAGTCGCCCGTCTATCTGCAGGACCTCGTTTCCGCGGGGCTCCTGAAGGAGCTGCCCGCCGTCCACGGCGGCGGGCACTCCGCCTCGACCCTCGTGAAGAACGGCGACGCCGCCGACGACGCCGGCGGCTGGCTCTACGACGCCTGGCCCCGCCTCGGCCATCTCGAGGCCGCCGTCTCCATCAACTGCACCCACACCGACTCCCACGGCACCGCCTGGAACAGTTATTAAGGGTCAGGCCTTAACTTATTCGACTTGTTCGATGAACAAGTCGAATAAGTTAAGGCCTGACCCTCTTTAGGCGACGTCGAGGGCGGAGACGCGGAAGGTGGGGGAGCCGAAGCCGCCGTGGAAGACGAGGTCGTCGGCGACGGCGTCCACGCGGGCGAGGAGGTCGAGCAGGTTGCCGGCGATCATCGCGCCCTTGAAGGGGCGGCCGACGGCTCCCTTCGACAGCTCCAGGCCGGAGACGCCGACGGAGAACTCGCCGGAGACGGGGTCCACCATGTGGGTGCCGAGGACCTCGAGCACGAGCAGGCCGTCCTTAGTGCCGGAGACCAAGGACTCGCGGGACGCCGCGCCCGGCGCCAGGAACAGGTTCGACGGACCGGGGCCGGGCAGGCCGGAGAAGCCGCCGCGGTAGCCGCAGCCGTTGGAGACGAGGCCGTCGCGCGCGGCGGTGACGGAGTCGTGCAGGAGCTCGCGCAGGACGCCGCGGTCCACCAGCGCCTTGTCGCGCGTGGGCAGGCCCTCGTCGTCGAAGCGCGCGGAACCCGGGCCGCCGGGGCGGCGCGGATCGTCGCGCAGGGTGACGAGCGGCGAGCCGACCGTCGCGCCGAGCTTGCCGGCGAGCA
>JACQBB010000426.1 GCA_016194625.1 Elusimicrobiota bacterium
GATCCTGGCCGCCGGCCAGGGCACGCGGATGGAGTCGTCCATCCCGAAGGTGCTCCACCACGTCGGCGGGCGCCCGATGCTCTACTACATCCTGCGCATCGCCAACGCGCTCAAGCCCGGCGCCATCGGCGTCGTCGTCGGCCACGAGGCCGACGAGGTCAAGAAGCAGACGATGGAGATGGCCAAGTCCGTCGGCTTCAACCGCCCGATCCAGTTCATCGTCCAGAAGAAGCAGCTCGGCTCCGGCAACGCGGTCGTCGAGTCCCTCCCGTTCCTGAAGAAGTTCAAGTCCGCCATCGTGATGTGCGGCGACACGCCGCTGCTCACCTACGAGTCGATCTACAACCTGACGCTGACCCACGACCAGCTGAAGGGCCAGGCGACCCTGCTGACCGCGCGCGTCCCGAACCCGAAGGGCTACGGCCGCATCATCCGCGGCGCGCTGGGCGAGGTTCAGCGCATCGTCGAGGAGTCCGTCGCCAGCCCGAAGGAGCTCGGCATCAACGAGGTCAACTCGGGCGCGTACATGTTCGAGCTCGACGCGCTGATGCAGGGCCTCAAGGAGATCGGCGCGAAGGGCCCCAAGAAGGAGCACTTCCTCACCGACGTGATGGAGGTCATCCGCGCGAAGGGCGGCCGCATCCACGCCTACGCGTCCTCCAACTCCGAGGAGATCCAGGGCGTCAACAACCGCGCCCAGCTCTCGATCGCCGAGCGCGTGCTCAACAAGCGCATGCTCGAGCGCCTGATGATCTCCGGCGTCACCATCCGCGACCCGCAGTCCACGCACGTGGACGCGGACGTGGAGATCGGCCAGGACACCGTCATCTACCCCGGCGTCATCCTGCGCGGCAAGACCAAGATCGGCCGCATGTGCCGCATCGGGCCCTTCACGCACATCGAGGACACGGTGATCGGCAACGAGTGCGAGATCCGGTTCTCCTACGTGCTGCAGTCGCGCCTGCTCGAGAAGACCTCGGTCGGGCCGTTCGCGCACATCCGCCCGGAGTCGAACATCGGCCCGCGCGCGCGCATCGGCAACTTCACCGAGGTGAAGGCCTCGCGCATCGGCTTCGGCTCGAAGGTCAACCACCTCTCGTACATCGGCGACGCCGACATCGCCGAGGACGTCAACATCGGCGCGGGCACGATCACCTGCAACTACGACGGCAAGGAGAAGCACAAGACGACGATCGGCGCGAAGGCCTTCGTCGGCTCCAACGTCAACCTGATCGCCCCCGTGAAGGTCGGCCGCGGCGCGAAGATCGCCGCCGGCTCGACCGTGACTGAGGACGTGCCTGACGAGGCGCTCGCCATCGCGCGGGCGCGCCAGGTGAACAAGACCTGACATGGCCGCCAAGACCCTGACCGCGGAGGCGCGGATGCCCGCTCACAAGTTCGTCGAGAAGCCCCTGCCGATGGAGGGGCTCAAGAACCTGCGCGGCTTGAAGATCTTCTCGGGCAACGCCAACCGCCCCCTGGCGGAGGGCATCTGCGAGTACCTCGGCGTGCCGCTGGGCAAGACCCACGTCGGCCGCTTCGCCGACGGCGAGATCAACGTCCAGATCGAGGAGAACGTCCGCGGCGCCGACTGCTACGTGATCCAGCCGACCTGCCGGCCGACCAACGAGAACCTGATGGAGCTCCTGATCATGATCGACGCGCTCCGGCGCGCGTCGGCGGGGCGCATCACGGCGGTCATCCCCTACTTCGGCTACGCCCGCGCCGACCGCAAGACCGCGCCGCGCGTGCCGATCAGCTCCAAGCTGGTGGCCAACCTCATCGTCACCGCCGGCGCCCAGCGCGTCGTCACGATGGACCTTCACGCCGCGCAGATCCAGGGCTTCTTCGACATCCCGGTCGACCACCTCTACGCCGCGCCGATCCTGCTCGACTACGTCAAGCGCAAGAACCTCAAGAACCTCGTCATCGTGAGCCCCGACGTCGGCGGCACCGAGCGCGCCCGCGCGTTCGCCAAGCGCCTGAACGCCCAGCTCGTCATCATCGACAAGCGCCGCCCGCGCCCGAACGAGGCCTCGGTCTACAACATCATCGGCGACGTCGCCGGCAAGGTCTGCTTCATCCTCGACGACATGGTGGACACCGGCGGCACGCTCGTGAAGGTCGCCGAGAAGATCCGCGAGAAGGGCGCGACGAAGGTGTACGCGGCCTGCGTGCACGGCGTGCTGTCCGGCGCCGCCCACGACCTCATCGCGAAGTCGTCCCTCGAGGAGATGATCCTCACCGATTCGATCCCGGTCCACGCGCTGGCCGGGGGGAAGCTGAAGGTCCTTTCGATCGCGCCCCTTCTGGGCGAGGCGATCGCACGCAACCATCAGGGCAAGTCCATCAGCGCTTTGTTCGTCTAAGCAACAGGAGAGTACAAGAGTCATGGAGATCACGCTGAACGTCGAAGTCCGCGCCGCGAAGGGCACCAAGAAGGAGCTCAGCACGCTGCGCGCCGATTCCCGCATCCCCGCCGTCGTGTACGGCGGCGAGAAGGGGCCGCTGAACATCTCGCTGTCGGAGCGCGAGCTGATGGATGGCCGCAAGAAGGGCGGTTCCAACGCCATCTTCCACCTGAAGCACGCCAAGGGCGAGGAGACGGTCATCGTCAAGGAGCTCCAGCGCCATCCCGTCACCGACCGCCCGACCCACGCCGACTTCCAGCGCATCTCGCTGACCAAGAAGATCGACGCGCGCGTCCCGCTCGTCGTCGTGGGCGTGGCCACCGGCGTCAAGGACTTCGGCGGCATGCTCGCCTACGACCTGCGCGAGCTGCGCATCAAGGCCCTGCCGACGGCGATCCCTCAGAAGATCGAGGTCGACGTGACCAAGCTCGTCCTGCACGAGGCCCTGCACGTCAGCGACCTGAAGCTCCCCGAGGGCGTCGAGGTCCTCGATGACCCCAAGGCCGTCGTCGTCCACGTCACCATCGCCAAGGTCGAGGAGGTCGCGGCCCCCGCCGCGGTCGTCCCCGGAGCC
>JACQBB010000403.1 GCA_016194625.1 Elusimicrobiota bacterium
CGGCACGCGGTCGCGGTAGCGCGGCAGCACGTCCACGGTCCCCGACAGGCGGAAGTCCGCCGAGAAGACGTCGCAGCCCGCCAGCGCGGCCGCGGCGAGCGCGAGCGCGGCGGCGCGTCTCATGCGGCGGGGGCGGGGGGCGGCGCGTCCGCGGAGCCGTGCGCGCGCACGCCCAGCCACAGGAAGGTCAGGCTCAGCCCCGCCGACACCAGCGGCAGCAGCGGGATCGCGACCGGCGAGAGCGCGTCGAGCGCGTACAGCGCGCAGCCGGCGGTCTGCGCGTGGATGCCGAGGCGCAGGAGCTGGGCGTAGCTCAGCGTCGCGCGCGCGGCCGAGGCGAGGAGCATCCCGACCAGCGCGTAGACCAGGCCGCTGACCAGGATGGAGAGCGCGAACGCCAGGAAGAAGAACAGCAGCAGCGCGGGGTAGAAGATCCAGTCGAACGCGGCCTCCATCCCTTTATAGGTGCCGGCGTCCACCTTGATCGGGCGCTCGGACGCCGCCTTCGACAGGTCGATCGTCTCGACCTGGCCCGAGCCGCGGTCCAGGTACAGCGCGTTGCCGGTCAGGTAGGCGAGGACCTTCGACTCCGTCATCTGCGCGGAGGTCACCGGGTCCTTGCGCGTCGTGTCCACCATCAGCGCGACGTCCTTGGTGCGCGGATGCTCCAGGCGCGTCGGGCCGGGCGGCGTCGCCGTCACCACGCCGCCGGCGAAGTCGATCGTCGGCATGTTCGTCTCCAGCCAGGAGAAGGTCTCGGTGAACAGCGGCGCCAGGCGCAGCTTGACCGCGACGCCGATCGCGGCGACGAAGATCAGCGACAGGAACGCGACGTAGGAGGCGGTGCGGCCGGCCTTCTCCGCGGAGAAGCGCCGGTACGCGGCGGGACGGGACACGGCGTCGAGCAGGTCGGGGAACATGGAGCCATTCTAGACAATCCGGGGGCCGCCGCGCGCATTGACGAAGCGCCCTTCTCCCGTTACACTAGGGCCATGCGCGGTTTGATCCTGATCGCGGCGGCCGCGGCGCTCCTCGGCGCGTGCGACTCCTCGGGCTGCGGCGGCCCTCCGGAGAAGCAGTCCAGCGGCGAGTCCGCCTCCATGTCCGGCGGCGGCGGCTCCCACGGCGGCCTCGGCGAGGCGGTCTCGTTCCAGGGCATCGGCAAGAAGCAGGATCCGCCTCCGGCCAACGGGACGGGCCAGCCCCAGCAGGCGGCGGGCGCCGGCTCGCCCGCGGCGCAGGCCGCGGCGGCGCCGGCCGCGCAGGCGTCCGCGCAGAGCGTGATCTGCGGCGGCTTCCCCGGCCTCCCGGCGGACTGCTCGAAGGCGCCGGAGTTCGACGCGATCAAGAAGAAGTGCTGCCCGACGGGCCAGGTGCAGGCCTGCCAGGGCATCCCCGGCGGCGCGCGCCTCATCGGCCAGGGCTGCACCGCCGCCGCGAAATAGGTGTAGAATACCCCTGAGGTCCTAAAGGCCCAGGGCGCATCCGGGCCATCCGACCTACAAGAGGTACGAGCGATGACCCGCACCCCGGCCTTCGTCGTGACTTTCCTGGCGCTGGCGTCCGCCGCCGCCGCCCAGCCCGCCGCCCTGAGCCAGCTGCGCTCCTGGGCCGGCCCCGAGGCCGTCGCGGCGTCCGCCGCCTGGACCGCCGCCCCCGCGCCGCGCTCCGTCGCCTACCGCCCCGACGGGCTCCCGGCGCTGCGCGTCTACGACGACGGGCGCGACGACGCGGCGCGCCTGTGCGGCCGCCTGCCGTTCGACTCGGACAAGAACTCCTGCCTCCAACAGGTCTCCCGCGCGCGCTACATCGAGCGCGAGGCCGCCGCGGTCTGCGCGAAGCTCAGCTTCAACGACTCGATCCCGAACTGCCTGACCGCGATCTCCGACAAGGCGTACCTGCGCGCGGAGACCGACGTGTGCGCGAAGGAGTCGTTCGACGACGACAAGGTGAACTGCCTGCGCGGCTCCGGCCGCTCGGAGTGGGGCCAGTACCCGGGCGCCGACGACCACCGCGAGGAGGCCGCCTCCGCCTGCTCGCGCGCGTCGTTCGACTCCGACCGCAAGGACTGCGTCCAGGTCGTCGGCCGCTCCTACTACTTCGACCGCGGGGCGATCGGCGTCTGCTCGGCGCTGAGCTTCTCGGAGAGCTACCCGAAGTGCTTCGGCGCGATCGCCGACAAGGAGTACCTGCCCGCCGTGTTGGAGATCTGCGCGAAGGAGTCCTTCGACGACGACAAGGTCTCCTGCCTGCGGTCCTCGGGCGCGCCGTGGCGCGGCCTGCCGCGCTGGCCGAACCCGGGCTACCCGCGCCCGCACCCGCGGCGCCCGTTCCCCCGGCAGCCGCTGCCGCCGCGCTAGTCCGCGGCGCCGTTCATTTGGGCAGGCCCGTCCAGGGCGTCTCGGGACGGGCCTGCGCCTTGTTGGCCCAGCGCGCGGCCATGAACAGCCAGGTGGACAGGCGGTTCACGTAGACGATCACGCCGTCGGGGGCGGGCTCGCGCGCGGTCAGCTCGACGACCTCGCGTTCGGCGCGGCGCGCGACGGCGCGCGCGACGTGCAGCGCGGCGCCGGCGGCGCCGCCGCCGGGCAGTATGAAGGTCTTCAGCGCGGGCAGGCCGGCCTCCCACGCGTCGATCTCGGATTCCAGGCGCTTCGCGGCGTCGGCGGGCAGGCCGCGGTCGAACGGGGCGGAGAGCTTGGCGGCCTTGTCGGCGGGCGTGGCGAGCAGGGCGCCGACCATGAAGCACTCGGCCTGCACGCGCGCGAGCGCGGCGTCGAGGTCCTTCAGCGCGGCCTCGCCGGCCAGCGCGGCGCGCGCGGCGCCGAGGTGGCTGTTGAGCTCGTCGAGCGTGCCGTAGGCCGCCACGCGCGGATGCGTCTTGGGCACGCGCGCGCCGCCGAACAGGCCGGTCTCGCCCTTGTCTCCGGCGCGGGTGTAGATGCTCATCGCAGCGCTCCTTTCATGGACGCGTGCCGGGCCGTCAGCCGCGCGCGCAAGGTCCCGCGCAGGGTCTTCGCGGGGAACAGCCGCGCGGCCTCGACGAGCAGGCGCACCGCGCCCTCCACGTCGGACACGCGCACGCGCTCGGGCGCGACGGCGTCGGCGCCCCAGCCGTTGTGGTAGTTGACCAGCGGAACGGCGACGCCCGCTGCTTCATAGCCGAAGGTCTGGTAGGCGGTCGCCTCGCAGGTGCCGCCGGTCAGGCGCAGGCGCTGGACCTTCGTCCCTCTGCGGCGCAGGCGCGCGGCGGCGTCGTCGAGCAGGCCGACCAGGTTCGGGTCGAACGCGCAGGCCTTGTCGCCGAGGCGGATCGTGGGGCCGTTGCCGGGCTTGGAGCCGGGCAGCTCGCGCGAGGACTCGATGGACAGGTACGAGTCGTCGGGCGAGAGGACGCCGGAGCGCAGCATGTCGAGCGCGCCGACGAAGCCGACCTCCTCGGCGCGGTTGAGCAGGACGGTCAGGTTGGTCTTCGCGCGCGCGGCGGCCAGGCGGCGCATCGCTTCCAACGAGACGGCGGCGCCCAGCAGGTCGTCCACCGAGCGCGAGTCGAGCCAGCCGTCCTTCACGCGGCAGGCGGGCAGGGAGAGCACGGCGAAGACGGGCTTGGCGCCGGGCTTCGGCGGCAGGGTCCAGCGGATCGTCCACGGCGCGCCGTCCTTCGGCGGGCGCGGGCCGACCACGCCCAGCGCGAGCGGCGCGTTGTCCTTCGGGACCGCGGGGAACGCCTCGACCGCCGCGCCGGGCAGGAGGTGCGGCGGCAGGCCGCCCTGCAGGGTCGCGACCGCGCCGTCGCTCCCGACGGAGTCGAGGCGGAACGCGGGATGGTCCAGGTGCGCGGCCAGCGCCAGCGCCGGGCCCTTCCCCGCGCCGCGGTAGCTCACGATCAGGCCGCCGCGGACCTTGCGCACGCTCGCGCGCCGGCCGAGGTGGCGGGCGATCCAGGCGCGCGCCTTCGCGGCGACGGCCTTCTCGCGGAACGGCGCGGTGGGGACGGAGGTCAGGCGCTGGAAAAGGGGGATGGCTCCGGGTCTCATGCCGGGATGATAGCCTTTCCGCTCAGCGGTCGTCAGCCGGCGCGGGCGCGGCGGACTTGGGCGCGGACGCCTTCGGGGTGCCGCCGACGGGGCCGCCGAGCAGGGCCTGGAACAGCGCGTTGAGCATGGCCGGCGAGACCTGTCCGCCGGCGCCTCCGCCCGGGCCCGCGGTCCGCAGCTGCTGGAGCAGGGCTTGGTCCTGCGCGGAGAGCCGGGCGTCGGCCCCTCCGCCGGTCGGGTCGAAGCCCATGCCCCGCAGCGACTTCGCCAGCGATTCGTCGATCCCGCCGAGGTAGGCGCCGCCGACGGTCCCGCTGCCGTCCACGCTCACCGCCGACGCGGTGTCGCCGTCGTCGGCGGCCGCGGCCTCGCCTTCGGAGGCGGCCGTCAGCCAGCCGTGGGCGCGCGCGAACTCCCGCAGCTCCTCCTGCTGGTGGGCGCGCAGCTCGGCGGAGTCGTCCAGGGTCAGGTCGCCGGTCTTGGCGAGCCGCGCGCGCTGGCCGCGCTGGCAGGCCGCGACCTCCTCGATGTCGCCGCGCAGGGCCCCGTTCTTGCCGTGCAGGCAGTCGGGCCATTCGCGCTCGACCTTCGGGGCCGCGGCGGACGCGGGCCGCTTCGACCCGTCCTCGCGCGGGTGCGGGAGCAGGCGCAGCGGGCGGCCGGCGATGACGAGCAGCGAGCGGTGGTCCTTCTCCGGCCCCAGCTCCGCGGTCTCGCCGTTCTGCAGGCGCACGGTCGCCGCGCCGTCGTAGACCACGACCTGGGTGTCGCGCAGCGGCGAGATCTCGACGGAGTACTCGGCCCCGGCCGCGGACAGGTAGGCGGTCGGCGTGCGCAGGCGCAGGCGCGGCTTCGGCGCCCTCTCGGCGAAGGCCTCGACCGAGCCCTCCTGCAGCTTGAGGTCGAAGCCCTTCGGCCCGATCTCGTCGACGACGAGCTCCGAGCCGCCCGCCAGCCGCAGCCGGCTGTGGTCGGAGAAGACCACCGTCGCCGAGGCCCCGCCGCCGGCGCGCACGTGCATGCCGGCCTTCAGCGC
The DNA here is from genome assembly GCA_016194625.1 of Elusimicrobiota bacterium. Next base: position 5,074 of record JACQBB010000403.1, read on the forward strand.
GGCGGGGAGCTTGGCGACCGGGACCCAGCGGTCGTCGCCGATCGAGGCGGTCTCGATGACGCCGGAGGAGGTGCCGATCCAGGCCTGCGCGCGCGCCGCGACGGCGGCGCAGGCGAGGAGCAGCGCGACGGCGATGGTCCGCATGCTCCCGGATTATGGCTCAGCGGGACCGGACGCGCAAGGGGGCGCGGGGTCAGTTCCCGGGCGCGGACGGCGGGTCCGGCAGGACCGACCACTGCGCGCGGTCGAAGTCGAGCGCGAACAGGATGTCGGCGCGCGGCGTCTCGCCGTGGTCGCCGCGCTGGTAGGCGAAGCCCAGGTACAGCCCGGGGGCGACCTCGCGGATCTCGTCGCGGATGCCGCGCGCGAGCGCCGAGGTGTCCTGGTAGTCGATGATCACCGACTCCTTGCCGTCGAGCCAGCTCGGGCCGTAGAACACCTTCGCCTGGACGTGCTTGCCGCCGAGGATCTTGTTGATCAGGCGGCCTTGCGCGCGGTCGAACACCTTGCCCTGCCAGAAGATCCCGAACAGGTCCTCCTGGATCCGGCCGACGAGGGTGCCGGGGAAGCCGGTCGCCGAGCCCATGGACTCGCCGTCAGGCAGCGCCCCGGCCTCGGCGGCGCGGTACAGAGCCTCCAGGTCGCCGCGATGCTTTTTAAGGAGGGCCCGCTCGCGGGCGGAGGGCCCCAGGCGCGGCGCGGCCGCCTGCGCGGACGCCGCGACGGGGACCGACAGCAGGACGCCGAGGAGGAGGGCGCGCACGTCACTTCCCTCCCGCGGCGGCGCGCTCGTCGAGCAGCTCGCGCTGGGCGGCGCCGGTGTAGAACGACCACAGGCGCTCCTTGCCGATCGCCGGCACCAGGCGGCCGACCTGCTCGTCCTCCCAGACCACGTGGTCGGCGAACAGCTCCATCAGCTGGTCGGCGCGGCGCTTGGCCGCGAAGCGCCCGATCAGGCGCTGCAGCCGCGTGCCGCGGCCCTCGACGGCGTCGCGCCACTGGTTGGCCTCGCGGACGCGGGCCAGGTCGTAGGCGGTCAGGTAGTCGCGCCCGCCGAAGTCGCGGAACAGGCGCTCGAACTCGGCGCGGTCGACGTTCCCGCGCTCCGGGCCCGTCTCGGCGTACACGCGGGTGTTGCCGTAGCCCGCGGCGTCGATCAGGCCGGGCACGAACAGGTCGAAGCGCCCGGGCTTGAAGCGCGCTTTCTGCTCCGCGGTCATGCTCTTCTGCGACTTGGCCGAGAACGACAGGTGCGACAGCGCCGCGGTGACGAACGCCTTCGGCGCCGCCAGCCCGCCGCGCTTCAGCGCCGCGTAGCTGTCGGAGAACGTCGCGACCGGCGTGTCCTTGCCTTCGAGCAGGAACCAGTAGCGCTTGGCGAGCGCCGTGTCGCCGGGCAAAGTCGCCGGGTCGACCTTCGCAGCGCCGCGGCGCAGGGACGCGAGCGTGCCGACGCGCAGGACGGCCAGGTCGGCGTCGAAGGCCTTCGCCTTCTTGAGGAAGGAGAGTCCCAGGACGAGCGCCGTCGCGCCCAGCGCGACGGCGGCGACGGGGTGCAGCGCGGACAGGGACCACGCGACCATGCCGGCCAGGTCCAGCACGGTGAACGCGCCGAGCTTCGCCCAGAGCCGGGCCGAGCGCGCGTCCGCCGCGGCCTCCTCGACCCGCGCGGTCAGCGCGGGACGCGCCGACGGCACGGAGCCGGCGGCCGCGCGGGCGACCTCCGCCGCCGACCAGCGCGCGCGGGCGCGCCGGTACAGGGAGTAGGTCAGCGCCAGCGGCGCCGCGGCCAGGCCGGCGGTCCACCACAACGGGGCGGAGACGAACGGCGTCGCGAGGATCGCGGCCGTCGCGACGAACGAGAGGATCAGGCCGGCGTCGTCGGCCTTCTTGTCCGACGCCTCCGCCGCCGCGATCATCCGCGCCGGCAGGGTGCCCGGCGCCGCCCACGGGGCGAACGCGTTGGGCAGGGCCTCCACGTCGGCGGCGCGCAGGCCGGGGTAGGCGCGCGCCAGGACGTTGGCGAAGTTGGTGTGCTCGATGTACTCGATGCCCGCCGCGCCGTAGGTCCCGGCGCCGTACTGCTCGGACAGGAAGCGGTCGTTCTTCAGGCGCGCGGGCGCCGAGAGCACGAACACCTTGAACTGGCGGTTGCCCAGCGCGAACGCGTCCGGCTTGCGCTCGGCCAGGATGCCGATGGAGAAGTCCACCTTGTCCACGGAGCCGTACACGGCGCGCAGCTTGTCGGCCGCCTCCCGGTCGCCGCCGGTGAGCTCCTCGAAGGTGCGCGGCGGGCGCTCGCCCAGGCGCGTCGTGAACTTCACGTAGGTGCTGGCCTCCAGGCGCTCGCGGGTGCGGATGGTGTCCACCGCCGCCAGGTCGATCTTGCGGCCGTCCTGCGTGGTCAGGTTGCGCAGGAGGTTCGGCGTGTTGTTGATGGCCAGGGCGCCGGACGATTCCAGGCCGTAGGACAGCGCCAGGTCCTCGCCGGAGAACTCCTTGAGCACGCCGGTGGTCTTGTAGCCGTTGGCGTCCTCGAGCGCCAGCTCCTTGAGCAGGCGGACCTCGACGGTGCCGTCGGCGTTCGGCTGGAGGCGCTTGATCTGGTACAGGTCGCGGATCATCGAGTGCAGGCGGTACACGTCGGGGAACTCCTCGACGAAGCCGTAGCGCTTGCCGTAGTGCTGGGTCGGGGTGCCGGGCACGCCGAACAGCAGCTCGTAGCGGACCAGCTTGCCGAGCAGCTTTCCGAGCGCCGGGTGGCGGTCGGAGAAGCGCATGATCCACAGCTTCAGGCGCTTGCCGACGAAGCCGTACCAGTCGGCCCACATGCCGTCCTGGAGGGTCGGGTGCGGCAGGAGCGCGCGCGTCCACTCGGTGGTGTGCAGGCGGGCGTTCAGCGCGGTCACGCGCAGGCGCGCCATCTGGAAGACGGCCTCGTCGTCCCAGTCCGGGTGCTCGGCCTTCACCATGTCGGCGACGCGGTTGTGCTCGAGCGTCCACACGGTGTGGAGCATCGCGAGCTGGGGCGTCATGTTGTCGTTGAAGCCGGTCAGCGGCACGCCGGGCTTCTCGGGGTCGTCGAGCAGCTTGCCGTCGGCGCCGATCTTGAGCTTTCCGTCCTTCATGGTCCGGACCTGGAGCTGGCGCTCCAGGCTGGAGCCGTAGACCATCGACATGTCCCAGCCCGAGGTCTCCATGTTGCGGTGCACGGCGGGGCCCTGGTAGTCCTTCGGCAGGTTCGGGTCCAACTCGGTGCGGTCGAGCACGGCTTCCTTACTACCGTCGGCCGTCATCGGATGGCCTTCCGGCAGCGGGATGCGGATCGGGTCCTGGGTGATCGGCTGGCGGGCGTGGTTCTCCCAGTCGTGCACGTTGAACTGGATGTGGCCGGCGGCCCAGTCGTTGAGGATGCCGGCTTCCTTGATGACGGGCTTGCCGTCGGGGCCGACCGCGCGCTTCTGCAGCTTCTCCGAGACGACGAACGGGTTCGGGTCCATCTTGTCGAAATGCGGGTCCGGCGGGCCCGCGGGCTCGCGGAGCTGGTTGAAGCGGGCGCCGGCCTTGGCCATCGACGGGTCCTGGTCGTCGAAGTACGAGCCGTCGGCGGAGCGGTGCTTCATCTGCGCCTCGGTGGCGGGGCCGTAGGCCTCGACCGCGGTGGTCGGCAGGGAGTTCGCGTCCCACATGTGCA
>JACQBB010000404.1 GCA_016194625.1 Elusimicrobiota bacterium
CTGGCCGCCTACGCGGCCTGCCTGCTGAGCAAGACCGCCGCGGCCCTCCTGCCCGCCGTGCTCGTCGTCCTGGACTGGGCGCGCGGCCGACGGCTCGGCCGCCGCGAGCTCCTCCGTCTCGTCCCGTTCTTCGCCCTCGGCGGCGCGCTGAGCGTCGTCACCGTCCTGTATGAGCGCTACCGCAACGGCGCCGACCCGGCCTTCGCGCTCCCCTGGATCCAAAGGCCGCTGCTCGCGGGCCGAGTCTTCTGGTTCTACCTGGGCAAGCTCGCCGTCCCCGTCGATCCGTCGTTCGTCTATCGCCGTTGGCCCCTGGACCCGTCCTCCGCGCTCCAATGGGCGCCCCTCGCCGCCGCCGCCGCCCTCGGCGTCGTCCTGTGGCGCGCGCGCCGCCGCTTCGGCCGTGCCCCGTTCGCCGCGTTCGCGGCCTACGGGCTCCTGCTGTTCCCGGTCCTCGGCCTGTTCGACGTGTTCTTCATGCGCTTCTCCTTCGTCGCCGACCATTTCGCCTACTTCGCGGCGATCCCCGCCCTGGCGCTCGTCCCCGCGCTCGTCGAGCGGCTCGTCCGTCCCGCCGCCGCGCGCCGCGCGCTCCTCGGCGCGGCCGTCCTGGCCTGCGCGGCCGCGACGGCGGCGCGCGTCCCCGCCTTCCGCGACGCCGAGACGCTGTGGCGCGCCACGCTGGAGAAGAACCCGGCCTCCTGGATGGCGTGGGACAACCTGGCCGTCGAGGAGCTGGCCCGCGGCGCCTGGGCCCAGGCCGCCGAGCACGCGGATCGCGCGGTCGCGCTGCTGCCCGGCTTCGGCGTGGCCTGGTTCCACCTGGGCGTCGCCCGCTGGAACGCCGGCGACCACGCGGGCGCGGCCGAGGCGTTCGACCGCAGCCTCGGCGTCGACCCGCGCTACCGCGCCGCCGCCGGCCCGCGCCTCGCGCTGGCGCAGACCTACCTGGGGATGCGCGAGCTGGAGCTCGGGCGTCCCGCCGCCGCGGTCGAGCGCCTGCGCGCGGCCGCGGACGCCTATCCGGAGCGCGCGGCCTCCTGGTTCAACCTCGCGCGCGCCCTGCTCGAGTCGAAGCGCCGCGCGGAGGCGGCGCCGGCGTGCGCTCGCGGGCTCGCGCTGGCTCCCGACTCGCCGGACGGCGCGCAGTGCCGCGCGCTCGGGGCGCGGCGATGACCGACGGCGACGCGCGCCGCGACCGCCGCGACGCGGCCCTGCTCGGCGTCACGCTGTCCGGCCTGTTCTGGGCCGGCCGCTCGCGCTCGTTCGGCCCCGGCGACAGCGCCCAGCATCTGGTCGCGGCGCTGACCTGGGGCGTGCCCCACCCCCCCGGCTATCCGCTGCAGACCGCGCTGGGCTGGCTGTGGTCGCGCCCCTTCGCCGACCCGGGCGCGGCGGTGAACGGACTGTCGGGCGTCCTGGCCGCGGCCGCCGCGGCCTTCCTTTATGTCCTGATGCGGCGGAGCGGCGCGCGGCGCGCGGCCGCGCTGACCGCGGCGGGGCTGATGGCTCTGTCGCCGCTGTTCTGGTACTACTCCCTCGTCGCCGAGGTCCGCGCTCTGAACCACCTGCTGGCGCTGGCCGCCGCGTGCTTCGTCCTGGAGTGGAAGCGCGCCGGACGGGCGCGCGACCTGGTCGCCGCGGCCGCGCTGTCGGGGCTGGGAGTCTCCCATCACCCGACGTTCCCCTTGCTGGCCCCGGCGTTCGCGGTCTGGGCCTTCTCGCGGCGCGTCCCGGCGCGGACGCTCGCGCTGGGCGCCGCCGCGCTCGCGGCCGGCGTCGTCGCGCCGTACGCGCTGCTCTGGGCGCGCCTGGCCGTCTCCGCGCCGGCCTACAACACCTTCGCGGTCTCCGGGCCGGCGGACCTGCTCGGGCTGTTCCTGCGCCGGCCGCTGGGAGGCGTCGCGCGGATGTCGGCGGGGTCGTGGACGCGCGGCTTCGACGGGCTCGACGCCGGCGCGCTCCGAGGCCAGGCCGGGGCGTTCGCCGGCTCGCTGTGGACCCACGCGGGTCCCGCGGGCCTGGCGCTGGCCGCGGCGGGCGCGGCGTCGCTGTGGCGGCGCGACCGGCGCGAGTGCGCGGGCTGGGCGTTGTGGCTGCTCGCCGCCGCGGCGACGCCGGCCGTCTTCGCCGCCGTCCAACTGCGCGCCTACGACGCCGAGTACGCGCGCGGGGTGGTCGCGCGCTTCCACCTGCTGCCGCTGATCGCGGTCTTCGCTCTCGCGGGACACGGCGCCGAGGCCCTCGCGCGGCGCGTGCGCCCCGCGGCGCCGGGCGCGCTCGCCGCGGCGGTCTTCCTGGTCCCGCTGCTGCTGCGGCCGCTGTCGCTGGCCGGCGCCGATCCCCTGCTGGACTACGCCCGCGCGCTCCTGCGCGACTCCGGGCCGCGCGACATCCTGGTCCTGGCCTCGGACGACACCAACTTCGCGATGCTGGACCTGGACCTGGTCCGGCGCGAGACCGGCGACCGCGTCTTCCTGGCCCCGACGATGTTCGCGGCGCCCTCGTACCGGGCGGCCCTCGCCCGCCGGCATCCCGGCCTCGTCCTGCCCGCGCGGCCGACGCTCGACTGGGCCGAGTGGCGGCGGCTGAACCCGGGGCGGGCGGTCCTGCTGGAGCCGTCCCTGCTCGACCCCGTCCTGCGGGATTTCCCGCGCAGCGTCCCCCAAGGAGTCCTGGTCCGGGTGGAGACCTCTGCGGTCCGCGGCGACCCCGCGGAGGACGCGCGCCGCTTCCTCGCCGCGCCGGAGACCTGGAGCGTCCCGCGCTTCGCGGTCCGCCCGTGGACGCAGGAGACCTACGTGCCCGCCGCGCGGCGCCGGATGGCGCGCTGGCTGGCGTCCCGCCTCGACCCCGCGCGCGACGCGCGCGAGCTCGCGGCCCTGAGGGTCTTCGTCGAGGATTTCTGAGAATCCCAGCGTTTCGTTGCTTTTTTCCGCGCGTAACCGCTATAATCGTCAACCGTCGCTCACAGATGATAGTCAACGGCGCGTCCGCGCCGATCCCCCTGCCGGAGGACTGAATGGACTTTCTGCACTCGATGAGATTCCCGTTCGCGATCGTGATGGGAATCTCCCTGCTCGCGCTCGCCGTCGCTTTCTGGCTCATCGACTGGGTCATGGCCAAGGACACCGGGACGGACGAGATGCGCAAGATCTCGGACGCGATCAAGTCCGGCGCGGAGGCCTACCTCCGCCGCCAGAACTACACGATCATCACGCTGTCCTCCGTCCTGGCGGTCGTGATCTTCGTCCTCTACGCCTTCGTGCGCAAGCACAACGAGCACGACCCGGCGGCCCCGATGGTGCTGGCGCTGTGCACGACCGCCTCCTTCATCTCCGGCGCGGCGTGCTCGCTGATCGCGGGCTACATCGGCATGTGGGTCTCGATCCGCACCAACATCCGCACGGCCTCCGCGGCGCGCTCCAGCCTCAACGACGCGCTGCGCATCGCGCTGCGCGGCGGCGCGGTCGCGGGCCTGTTCGTCTGCGCGATGTCGCTGATCGGCGTCGGCGGCCTGTTCATCATCCTCAAGCTCCTCGGCTTCCCGTACGAGAAGATCCCGTTCATGATCGTCGGCTACGGCTTCGGCGCCTCGTTCGTCGCGCTGTTCGCCCAGCTCGGCGGCGGCATCTACACGAAGGCCGCGGACGTCGGCGCGGACCTCGTCGGCAAGGTCGAGGCCGGCATCCCCGAGGACGATCCCCGCAACCCCGCCGTCATCGCGGACCTCGTGGGCGACAACGTCGGCGACTGCGCCGGCCGCGGCGCGGACCTCTTCGAGTCCACGGCCGCCGAGAACATCGGCGCCATGATCCTGGGCGTGGGCTTGATCCCGTACTTCGGCTGGAAGGGCGTGGTCTTCCCCCTGGTGGCGCGCGCGCTGGGCATCCTGGCCTCCATCTGCGGCGTATTGGTCGTGCA
>JACQBB010000405.1 GCA_016194625.1 Elusimicrobiota bacterium
CCAGGAGGCGCAGCGTGCCCAGTCCGGCGGAGTTGGCCGTGTACTCGGGCTCCTGGAAGCTGACGGCCACGTGGCTCTGCGCCGCCAGGTTGTAGATCTCGTCGGGGCGGACGGCCTCGACGACGCGCTGCAGGCTCGACGAGTCGGTCATGTCGCCGTGGTGCAGGATGAAGCGCAGCTTCTTCTCGTGCGGGTCCTGGAACAGGTGGTCGATGCGGTCGGTGTTGAACAGCGAGGTCCGCCGCTTGAGGCCGTGCACCTCGTAGCCCTTGTTGAGCAGGAACTCCGCGAGGTACGAGCCGTCCTGGCCGGTGATCCCGGTGATGAGCGCTTTCTTCATCGCGGCGATTCAAGCATAACCGGAGGCGGCGGCGCGACCTCGGCGCGCGACGGCAGGGAGCGGCGGCCGGCCCAGTCGTTGGGCGCCCAGCCGCGCTTCGGCGGGCCGGCGACGGCCTGCGGCTTGCGCCAGTCGTCGGAGGAGAAGCGCGCGCACGGCTCGCCCGCCGGTCCGGCCGCGCTCGTCAGCGTCCACATCATCCAGCCGTCGGTCGCCGCGACGCCGTCGAGCACCTGCCGCGCCGTCGCGCCGCGCCGCACCTCGAACTGCAGGTCCTTGTAGCGGGCCCCCAGCGCCGCGTCGAGCGTCAGCGCGCGGGCCTGGGCGGAGACGGCCGCGAGCCCCGCCGCGGCCAGCGCGTCGGCGGCGACCGCCGGCGGCGAGGCGGAGTCGTACCAGCGCCTCTTCAGCGGCCGCTCCAGCGCCGCGGCGCAGCGGTCCCCCTCCGGCTCCACGGTCAGCGTGCCCTGCGAGAAGCGCGCGCGGTAGCCGGGGTGCGCGGCGAGCAGCGCCTGCAGCAGGTCGTAGGCGTTCTCCCCGCCGACCTTCGCGGCGGGCACGGAGAGATCCTCCCCCGCGCGGACGACCAGTCCGCACGGCAGGTAGGCCGCGCGGCACAGCCGCGCCAGGTCCAGCGCGCCGGCGGGGGCGTCGTCGTAGACGGTCCAGCGCTTCATCGTCTCCAGGCCGTCGCTGACGACGCGCGGCGCGGCGGCGGCGGGAGCGGCGAGGACGGCGGCCAGCAGGAGGGCGCGGCTCAAGGCCGGACGGGCAGGGCGTACGGGACGCCCGCGGGCACGGTCGCGGCGGGGCCGGAGGAGACGGACACGGTCAGCGTCCCGGCGGTGACGGTGACCAGCGGGGTGCGGGCGGAGGACGAGGAGACCTCGAAGCGGAACGCGGTCCCGTCCGTCGCGGTGAGGACGGTCTTGCGGTTGACGAACTGCACGGCGCCGCCGGAGACCTGGACGGTCGAGTCGGAGACGACCGGCACCTGAGGGGTGTCGGGCCCGCAGTCCACGCTGCGGTTCCAGCCGATCACGCGGTACGAGCCTTCGACCTTCCCCGGGCACAGCGCCTGGGTGCAGGGCAGCGGAGCGAAGCAGGCGGCCGAGAGGAGGGCGAGCGCGGCCGGCAGGATGAGGCGGCGCATCAGTACAGCGTGCCGCCGGGGGCGACGGCCTCGGAGAAGGTCGGGACCTCGCGGTCGGCGCCGGTCGGGCGGCGCAGGTCGGTGACCTTCGAGTGGTAGAACAGGACGACCTTGCGCACGTAGGCCCGGGTGGAGGCGAACCAGCGCTTGCGCGTCAGGAACTTGGGGCCGGCGTGGTAGGCGGCGATCACGCGCTGCATCACCCAGTGCGGGACGTCGGTGTAGCGCACGCCCTCCAGGTGGAAGATGCGCCACGCGGTCTTGAACAGCTCCTGGATGTAGGCGGCGCCGGCCTTGATGCCCTGCTCGGGGTCGCGCAGGTCGCGGGCGCGCACGCCCACCCCTTCGGCGGTGACCGGCATGACCTGCATCAGGCCGCGGGCGCCGGCCGGGGAGACGGCCTTGGTGTCGAACTCGGACTCGGCGGCCATGATGGACTTCAGGAAGCGGGCGTCCAGGTGGTAGCGGCGGGCGTACTTGTAGATCAGGTCGTCGTAGCGGTCGGTCTTCTCGGGCTGGCTGAGGAGGACCTTGAAGGTGTGGCGGTAGGCCGGGGTCTCGACCGGGACCGGGACGACCAGGTCCTGGTGGAGGCGGGCGGCGGCCGGGCGGGCGTCCGTCTCGGCCGGCAGGGCCGGGGCACGCTCCGACATCCGGGGGGCCGTCACCATGCCGGCGTCCGGGAGGGCCGACCGGGCGGGGGCCGCGTCGAAGATCTGGCCCAAGCGGGCGCCCGCCGCCGCTCCCGACGGGACGGCCAGGGTCGGGAGGCGGGGTTCTTGCGCGGCCGCGGGAACCGCGGCCAGGGCCGCTGCGACGGCCCCCAAGGCGAGATGTCGAGTCGTGGACTTGACGATAAGCTTATTATACCACACCTCCGCCCCCCCGCATGGGTCTTTGGACCCCCCCGGATGTGGTATTCTGTCCCCCGTGAAGCCCAAAGTCCTGGTCATCGGCGGCACCGGCCTGGTCGGCAACGCCTTGGTGCGCGCCTGGACCGCCCGGGGGGCCGAGGTCGCGGCCGCCACCTACCACTGCCACGCCTCCGGGGGCTTCCACCAGCTCGACATGCAGGACGAGCCCGGGGTCCGGGCCCTGCTGGCGCGCTTCCGCCCCTCCGTGGTGGCCGTCCCGGCCGCCAACCCGTTCGTGGACTATTGCGAGCTCCATCCCGCCGAGACCCGCAGGGTCAACGTGGACGGGACCCTGAACGTGGCCCGGGCCTGCCGCGACCTGGGCGCCCGGATGGTGTTCTACTCGTCCGACTACGTGTACGACGGGGTCAAAGGCGTCTATACAGAGGAAGACGCTCCGTGCCCGATCAACGAGTACGGCCGGCAGAAGGCCGAGACCGAGGCCGGCGTGCTCGCGGCCGACCCCCGGAACCTGGTCGTGCGCACCTCCGGCGCCTACGGCTGGCAGTGGGAGCCGAAGAACTTCGTCCTCCAGATCCGGAACCGGCTCGGCCGCGGCGAGTCCATGAAGGTGGCCGCGGACATCCGCTACAACCCGACCTACGCCGAGAACCTGGCCGAGGTCACCGCCGCGCTGATCGAGGCGGACGCGTCCGGCGTCTTCCACGTGGTCGGCGCCGACGAGATCGTCCGTCACGAGTTCGCCCGGCGCGTCGCGCGCGCGTTCGGCCTCGACGAGAGGCTCCTGGAGCCGGTCCCGCAGGCGGCGCTCGCCTCCCCCACGCCGCGTCCGCGCGAGTCCAGCCTCCGCACCGACAAGGTCCGCGCCGCGGTCGCCGTGAAGCCCATCGGCGTGGACGAGGGCCTGCGGCGGATGCTCGCCGAGGAGCCCGCGTGGCGCGCCTACGCCAAGACCCTTCCCGACCCCGCCGCGAAGACCGCGCCCGGCAAGCGCTAGATTCTTCGCCGGAGATTTGATATGATGCCCCGTCAGTACAATTCCCGGAGGATAGACATCCGCTCATGATCAACGTCTCGATGAAAGCCATGCTGGAAGCCGGCGTGCACTTCGGCCACCAGACCCGTCGCTGGAACCCGAAGATGTCCCGCTTCATCTTCGGCGAGCGCA
>JACQBB010000054.1 GCA_016194625.1 Elusimicrobiota bacterium
GAGGGAGGGCGAGAGGGCCGCGAGCAGGACGGTCGCCGCGCGGAAGCGCGCGTGCGCGCCGGCCGGCAGGCCGGCGAGGCCCTCGCTCCAGGCGGCGACGGCGCCGCGCGGGTCGGCGCGCAGGGCCGCGAGCAGGACGCGGCGGCGGAACAGCTCCAGGCGCTCGGCGTCCAGGGCCGCGGCGGACAGGCGCAGGCCGCGCTCGGCCAGCCAGCGGTCCAGCGCCCGCCGGTAGATCGCGCGGTGCTTCAGGTCCCCCTCGATCTTGCGCGCGTCGTGGTAGTTGTCGGCGTACCAGTTGGCGCCGTGGATGCGGCGCAGGGCCAGCGCTTCCGGGATATTGGCGACCTCCCAGTCGAGCAGAGTGCGCGCGACCATCCAGTCGTCCAGGTAGAAGAACATCTCGGTCGGCAGCGGCAGCGCCTGCGCCAGCGCCGCGCGGCGGAAGCCCAGTCCGGAGACCGCCGTCAGCTCGGTCCGCCCCGCGATCAGGTCTTCGAGCGCGTAGCGCGCGGGCCACTTCGGGAAGCGGCGCGGGAAGGGCCGGAGACGCGCGTCGGCATCCTGCAGGAAGTGCTGGACCGCGCCGACCTTCGGGTCGTCGAACAGGGGCAGGACCTTCGCGAGCTTGCCCGGGAGCCAGACGTCGTCGCTGTCGAGCAGGAACACGAACGCGCCCTTCGACTCGGCGAAGCCGCGGTTGACCGCCGAGGTCTGCCCGGAGCGCGGCTGGAACACGCCGCGCACGCGCCCGCCGTAGGACGCGACGACCTCGCGGCTGTCGTCGGTGGAGCCGTCGTCCACGACCACGACCTCCAGCTCGGGCTCGGGCAGGCCCTGCGCGAGGACCGAGTCGATCGCCTCGCCCAGGAAGCGCCCGTAGTTGTGGTTGTTGATCAGGACCGAGACGCGCGGCGCCATGCTAATGGCTCCGGAAGTACTCTCGGAAGCAGGCGACGACGTAGTCGGCGTCGGCCGCGGTCATGTACTGGTGGCAGCCGATGTAGAAGCCCGAGCGGTCCAGCGTCCGCGCGACCGGATACTTGGGGAGCAGGTCGCCGAACAGGCGCTTGTACACCGGCTGGTCGAGCAACGGGAGCATGTCGCGCGTCTCCACGCCGCGGTCCTCCAGGAAGTTCACCAGCCTCGTCTTGTCCTCGCCGCGCAGGACTAGGCCGTACAGCATGTAGGTGTGCTCGCGGTCAGGCGGGCAGGTCGGCAGCTGGAGGCGGTGCGAGAACTCCTTGAGTCCCTTGGTCAGGCGGGCGGCCATCGCCAGGCGCCCCTTCACGATGGAATCCTTCTCTTCGAGCTGAGCCAGGCCGAGCGCAGCCTCGAACTCGGTCGCGCGGAACGAGTGGCCGACGGAGATGAACTGGAAGCGCTTGGCGACGATCTCGTGGAGCTTGTCGCCGACGGCGTCCTTGTCGTCGTCGATGGAGAGGTAGATCGAGTCGCGTCCGTGGTTCATCAGGCTGCGCAGGCGGATGTAAAGGTCGGCGTCGCTCGTCGTGGCCAGGCCGCCGACGCCGGTGACGATGTAGTGCGCGACGTAGGTCGAGAAGCAGCCGATGTCGCCGAGCGAGCCGACCTTGCGGCCCTTATAGCGCGCGAACATCGTCTCGGCGGAATCCTCGATCACCTTGAGGCCGTGCGCGCGGGCCAGCGCGTTGATCGGGTCCATGTCCGCCGGGAGTCCCAGCAGATGGACCGGCATCACCGCGCGCGTGCGCTTCGTGATCTTGGCCTCCATCTTGACGGGGTCGAGCGTGTAGGTGAGCGGGTCCACGTCCACGAACACCGGGGTCAGCCGGTTGTGCAGGACCACGTTGGAGGTCGCGATGAAGGTGACCGACGGGACCAGCACCTCGTCGCCGTCGGCCCAGCCGTGCTTCTCCTTGAGAGCCTGGACGGCGATGTGCAGCGCGCTGGTGCCCGAGTTGCAGAAGATCGCGTGGCGGCTGTCGTGCTCGGCGGCGAAGGCGGACTCGAAGCGGCGGTGGAAAGGGCCGTACGAGAGGCGGTTCGAGCGCAGGACCTCGCCGACGTAGCGGCGCGCGCGCGGGCTGACGGCGAAGCCGCCGACCCCGATCTCGCGGGGCGCGGCTTTCGCGGCCTTCTTCGCGGTCTTTCGCGTCATCGGCGGCATTCTACTGAAATTGGACGCCCCGGGACGCATCCGCTACAATCCTGGGATGAGGATCGCCCTCGAAGTCTCCGGATTATTGGACGCGGCGAGCGGGCTCGGATTCTACATCGAGAGACTGAGCGCGGCCCTCGTCGCCGCCGCGCCGGAGCACGAGTTCGTGTTCACCTCGGCGTCGTGGTCGGGCGCCGACCGTCTGACGGCGGCGCCGCTTCCGCGGGCGCGCAACGCGTCCCTCCTGCACCTACGGGCGCCGCAGCGGCTCCTCCTCCCCGCCGAAGAGTTCGCGGGTTCACGCTGGCGCGAGCGCCGCCTGCTCGCGGCGGGCATCGAGCTCTTCCATGGCATGGGCAACGCTCTGCCTCCCCTCGCGACCCTGCCGGGCGTGGTGACGATGCATCACATCGGCGGCTCGGTGCCTCCGTCGCTCTGGAACGGATTCTTCTTCGGGACGCTACCCCGCCGCTCGGCCCTGCGCGCGGACCGCGTCATCGCGGTGTCCGGCCCCACACGCGACGCTCTGATCGCCGATTGGGGGGTCGACCCGGGGAAAGTCGTCGTCGTCCACGAGGGCGGGCCCGGCCCGGAGTTCCGCCCCGCACCCGCGCGCCCGGCGGAGACGCCGTACGTCCTGCACGTCGGCGCGCTCGTCGCGCGCAAGAACGTCGCCAATCTACTGCGGGCGTTCGGAAAGGTCGTCGAGCGCGACCCGTCCCGCCCCCTGCGCCTCGTGCTCGCCGGCCGCGATGGGGACGCGACCTCCGAAGCGACGCGCCTGGCCTCCGCCCCGCCGCTGGCCGGCCGCGTGGAGTTCCTGGGGCCGGTGACGCGGGAACGGCTGATCGGCCTCTATCAAGGAGCGGTGCTCGTCGCCGTGCCGTCCCTGCTGGAAGGCTTCGGCTTCCCGCTCCTGGAGGCGATGGCCTGCGGCGCGCCCGTCGTCGCAGCCGACGCCGCGTCCCTGCCCGAGCTGGCCGGCGACGCGGCCGTGCTCTGCGACGCGACGCGACCGGAACCTCTCGCGGACGCGCTCGCGCGCGTCCTCGACGATCGAGGATTGGCCGACGCGCTTCGCGCGAAAGGCCCCGCTCGCGCCGCCCGCTTCACGTGGGACTCCGCGGCGCGCGCGACGCTGACCGTGATCAACGAAGCCCGCGCGGCGAAAAGGTAGAATCGCTCCGTGCTCGAGTACGCGTTCCTGACGTTCGGCTCGCTGTTCGCGATCGTGGACCCGTTCGCGGCCATCCCGACCTTCCTCGCGATGACCGCCAACGATACGGCCGAGCAGCGCCGCCGCATGGCGCGCACCGCCTGCATCACCTGCGCGGGCGTGATGGGCGCGTTCGCCCTGCTCGGGCCCGCGATCTTCAAGATGTTCGGCATCACCTTGCCGGCTTTCCAGGTCGCCGGCGGCCTGGTCCTCCTGCTCTCGGCGCTGGACATGCTCCGCGCGCAGAAGTCTCCCCTCAAGGAGACGCCCGAGGAGGTCGCCGAGGGCATGAGCAAGGACGACATCGCGATCACGCCGCTGGCGGTACCGCTGCTGGCCGGCCCCGGCGCCATCACCACCTCGATCGTCCTGGCAGGGCGCGCGACGACCTTGCCGCACAAGGTCGTCTTCTTCACGCTGATCGCGCTGGTCGCCCTGCTCAGCTACTGGACGCTGACCGTCGCCGCCGAGAGCGCCAAGCGCCTCTCCTCCACGATCCTCAACATAATCACCCGCCTGATGGGCCTGCTGCTCGCGGCGATCGGCGTGCAGTTCATCCTCTCGGCCCTCAAGATCGGATGAGCGCCGGACCCGCCTGCCCGCTGTGCGGCAGCGCGGCCGACAAGGCCTTCGCGCGCGAGCGTAAAGGCTACGCGCTATGGGACTGCCCCGACTGCGGCGTCGGCTTCTGCGACCCGTTCAAGAACCCCGGCGCCGGGTATTACGAGCACAACAAGGACATGTATTCCGTGTCGGTCGAGGAGACCACCGACCCGATGTCCTTCGAGTACGATCGCCGGAAGCCTTCCTTCTTACGGCCGCAACGGCGCCGCCGGGACCTTCGACGCGGTCACCATGTTCGAGATCGTCGAGCACCTCGACGACCTCCCCGCCTGGCTGGACTCCGCGAAGTCCCTGCTCAAGCCCGGCGGCCTGCTGATCGTCGGCACCCCGAACCGCGAACGGCGATTCGACCCGTTCCAGGGACCGGGACTGGAGGACGTGGACTTCCCTCCGCACCATCTGACGCGCTGGGACGCCTCCGCGCTCACCCGCGCGCTCGCGCGCGCCGGCTTCGAAGTGGTCGACTGCCGCCCGCTGCCCTATCCGTTGCCGCTCGTGCGCCTGATGGTGCGCAACACGCTGCGTTTCGGCTTGGCGACCAAGGCCCTGGGCGTCGAACAGGTGCGCCACGCGCCGGCCGAGAAGGAAGCCGCGAGCACCGGGATGGTCCGCGGATTGGTCGCCATGAAATCGGCGATCCTCGACGTGCTCACGAGCACCGCCTACTGGCCGTTCCGCGTCGCGTGCGCCGCGCTCGGCTGCCAAGGGCCGATACTGCTCGCCGCCGCGCGTAAACCCTCCCGCTAACGCGGTCTTGACCGACTGCCGGGACGGGTCTATACTGCGGGAATGCTGGGGCGTGTCCTTCGATTGACGCTCGCCGCGTCGCTGTTCGCTCCATCCGTCTCGGCCGAGCGCTCATCCGTCGTCGGCGCCGCGCCCGACACCCTCGCCGTCCGCAGCGTCACCGCCGCCGTCCGCCCCGACCCCCTGCCGTCGCCAAGATGGGGCCACGGCACGGCGGTCGCCGGCGGGCACCTGTACGTGTTCGGGGGCTGGGATGGCGGCCGATGGAGCGATGACGCCTTCTCGCTCGACCCGGCGACGGGTCGCTGGGCTCCTCTAGGACGGATGCCGTTCGCGCCGACGACTGCCGCAGCGGTCGCCGACCGCAACCGCATCATCGTCGCCGGCGGACCCTCGGAGTCCTCCGCGGGCTGGAGCGCAGGTCCATCGCTGGGTCAAGGCCGTTTCCTGCCGGGAGTCGCCCGATTGAAGGACGGCCGCATCCTCGCGGCGGGCGGGTTCGACCAGAGCATCACCACGCTGGACAGCGTCGAAATCTTCGACCCGGCGCGCGGCGTCTGGTCTCCCGCCGCGCCGATGGGGCGCTCGCGCTACGCCATGGTCTTCGCCCTCCTGAACGACGGCCGCGTGCTCGCCGCAGGCGGGCGTCAGAACTCGAACAACACCCGCCAGGAGGACATCGCCGACGACGAAATCTACGACCCCACGACGGATTCGTGGACACCGACCGGCCGCCTGCGCGAGCCATTGGATGGCGCCTTGACTTTCGTGCGCCCCGATGGCTTCGTGCTGGCGATCGGAGGCGGGTTCGCCAACGGGATCCACACGGCCGCGACGGAACTCTACGACCCCAGGACAGGACGCTGGAGCGACGGGCCGTCATTGAGCGTTCCTCGGATCTCCGGAGCCGGCGTGAAATTGAAAGACGGGCGGTTCATGGTCGCCGGCGGCGTGGCCAACGGCCCCACGCTCGCATCGGCCGAGGTCTACGATCCCGCGACCGACCGTTGGACGACCGTCGCCCCGATGAACGAGCCGCGTTTCGCTTTCACGCTGACTCTGCTGCCCGACGGACGCGTGCTGGCGACGGGTGGGTCGCGCCCGGGCGGCGGCGTCCGGTCGGCCGAAATCTATGATCCCGCGTCGGACTCCTGGACGCCGACGACCCGACCACGCTACGCCCACTCGTCCGGGACGTCGCTCGTCGTGGGAGAGCGAGCCTTGATCGTCGGAGGATCCGACGAGAGCGGACTTCACGAACAGACCGAGTTCTTCGATCCGGCCTCGGGCGATTGGACGCCGGGACCCCGTCTCGCGAACCGGCGCGTCCTGCACGCGATGATGGACCTCGGAAAGGAGGGGGTCATCGTCTTCGGCGGGGGACCGGGCGGCTACCCAGAACCGGCACTTGCGACTTCGGAAATCCTCGCTCCTTCGCGCGAACGCGGCGGAGGATCCGAAGACCGCGCCAGCTTCTTCTATGACCCAGGCGCCGGCCGCTGGAGCCCGCTGGGCCCGCTGTCCCACGCGCGAGCCGGCCTCTCGCTCGTCGCGGCGGCTGGCGGCGTATACGCACTCGGCGGAGTGGGTCGAGACGGATGGGGAGCCGCCGATTACGATTCGCTCGAAGGCGGACGCTGGCGTCTCGGCGGCGATCTCCCGCACCATTTCTCCAACGCCGCGACCTCCGTCTTCAGGGGCAAGGTCTACGCGGCCGGAGGCGCCTCGGCGCCCCGCGGCGAGCCAGTCCGCTCTCTGGCCGACTTCGTGGTCTTCGATCCCGCGGACGGGCACTGGACAACCCTGCCGGCGATGCCGACAGCGCGCGTCGGCGCGGCCGCCGCGGCCCTGGAGGGCTCGATCTACGTGGTCGGAGGAACGGCCGGACTCCACGCCGGCGCGCTGGACGTCGTCGAGGTCTACGATCTCGCACAGCGGGCCTGGACGAGGAAGGCTCGTCTTCCCCGCGCCGTCCGCGACGCGACCGCTTCCGCCCTCGGCGGCCGCCTGTATGTGGTCGGCGGTTCGCCCCGCGACAACGCGGCGCTGGCCACGGTCCAAGTGTACGATCCAAAGTCCGACTCGTGGTCCCTTTCCGAGCCCACTCCGCCTCCGAGCGTCATCTTCCCGATGCAGCCGTCAGTGCTCCGCGCGCCGCCCATCACCCCGGTCGCCCCGAACTTCCCGGCGCCCGCCGTCGCGGTCGCGCGCTTTGCGGCGAAGTCCGCAGAGCGGCCGCACGACTTCGCGCTGGTCATCGGCGTCGGCTATTATAAGAGCCTGCCTGCGGCCGACTACGCCGAGAACGACGCGCGCGACGCGGCCGCCGCCCTGCGCGCGCTCGGCGTGCCCGAGGAGAACACGGTGACACTGATCGGCGCGAAGGCGACGCTGTCGGAGGTCTCCAAGTACGTCGAGGAATGGCTGCCTCGCCGCGTATCGGAGGACTCGCGCGTGTACTTCTACTTCTCGGGACACGGCTCGCCGGACGTGAAAGACGGCTCCGCGTACCTGATGCCGTGGGACGGCGACGCCGCGTTCGTGAAGAGCACGGGCTTCCCCCTGACGCGGCTGTACGCGTCGCTGGGCGAGCTCAAGGTCGCGCGCGTGACGGCGATGATCGACTCCTGCTTCTCGGGCGCCGGAGGTCGCTCAGTGCTCGTCGCGGGCGTGCGTCCGCTGGTGACGGTGAAGCTTCCCGACGCGCCGTCGCCGAAGATCACCGTCTTGGCCGCGGCCGAAGGCGAGGAGATCGCCGGAAGTTTCCCGGAGCGGGGCCACGGCCTCTTCACCTACTACCTCATCGAGGGCCTGACCGGCGCGGCCGCGCCGGCGGGCGCCGAACACCTGACGATCGAGGAGTTGTACCGCTTCGTGCGCAAGGGCGTCATCTTGGGAGCGCGCCGCCAAGGCCGCGAGCAGAACCCGACGCTGAGGACGCCGAACGGGAAGCTGCGGCTCTACTGACAGGCGGCCGCGGGCTCGCCGGCGGCGAGCGCGTGGCGGTGCCACAGCTCCAGCATCAGCAGGGCCCACAGGCGGTAGCCGTGGTCGCGGCGGCCGCTCTGGTGCTCGTCCCAGATCCCGCGCAGGCCCTTCTCGGTGAAGTAGCCGCGGCCGAGCGCGTCCTTCGACAGCACGTGGCCGGCCCAGTAGTCCTTCAGCGGGCCGCGGAACCAGGTCCCCAGCGGGATGCCGAAGCCCATCTTGCCGCGCGTGAGGATCTCGGGCGGCAGGAGGTCCTTGAAGGCCTCCTTGAAGATCCACTTGTGCGTGCGCAGGCCCTTGAGCTTCCACTCGCCGGGCATGCGGTAGGCCAGCTCGACGAACTCGTGGTCGAGCAGGGGCGAGCGGCCCTCCAGCGAGCAGGCCATCGACGCGATGTCCACCTTCGTCATCAGGCACTCGGGCAGGTAGGTCTTGAAGTCGACGTACAGCATGCGGTTGACGAAGTCCTCGCCCTCGCAGGCCTTGAACGCGTCGGCCATGTAGCCCTTCGCCGCGCCCATCGAGGCGCCGAGGGTCCTCACGAAGTCGGGCGAGTACAGCCCCGGCTTGTCGTCCTCGGCGAAGTAGCAGATCATCTTGAGGTGGCGGCCCGACAGGTCGTTGAGCAGGGCCGAGCGCAGGAAGCGCTTGGCGCGCCACACGGTGCCGAAGGGCGCGTTGTACTCGGGCAGGAGCTCGGTGCCCGCCTTCAGCGCCGCCAGCACCGGGCCGGGCAGCGCGTCGGTCACGCGCGCCGCCTTCATCGCGAAGTAGCGCAGGTAGCCGCCGAAGTTCTCGTCGCCGCCGTCGCCGTTGAGCGCGACCGTCACGAACCGGCGCGTCTCGCGGCTGACGTAGTATGTCGGCAGGGCCGAGGCGTCGGCGTAGGGCTCGCCGTAGTGCCAGGCGAGCTTCGGCAGGACGTCGGCCATCTCGGACTTGACGATGAACTCGGTGTGGTCGGTCTTGTAGCGGTCGGCGACCATCTTCGCGTAATGCGTCTCGGAGAAGCGCTCCTCCTCGAAGCCGATCGAGAAGGTCTTCACCGGCTTGCTCGACAGCCCCGCCATCAGCGCGACGATGATGGAGCTGTCCACGCCGCCCGACAGGAACGCGCCCAGCGGCACGTCCGAGATCATGCGCAGCTTCACCGACTCGGTGAGCTTCTCGCGCAGGAGGCGCTTGGCCTCCTCCACGTCGTCCGTGACGTGCGGCTTGCCGACGGGCAGGTCCCAGTAGCGCTCGATGACGACCTTGCCGTCCTGCCAGACGAGGGTGTGGCCGGGCGGGAGCTTCCGGGCCGACTTGTAGGCGGTGATCGGCGACGGGATGTACTGCAGGGACAGGTACATGTCGATCGCCGTCGGGTCGGTGTCGCGCGGAAGGGACGGGTCCAGCGCGAACAGGCAGCGCAGCTCGGAGGCGAACAGCAGGGTCCCGTCGGGCCGGTGCGAGTAGACCAGCGGCTTCTTGCCGATGCGGTCGCGCGCGACGAACAGGCGGCGCTTCTTCTTATCCCAGATCGCGAAGGCGAACATCCCGCGCAGCTTGCTCACGCAGGCCTCGCCCATCTCGCGGTACAGCGCCAGGATCGCCTCGGTGTCGGACTTCGTCTTGAGACGGTGGCCGCGCGCCAGCAGCTCCTCGCGCAGGCCCTGGTAGTTGTAGATCTCGCCGTTGAAGACGATCCACAAGTTGTCGTCGTCGTAAGACAGCGGCTGGTGGCCGGTGTTCAGGTCGATGATCGCCAGACGGCGCATCGCCAGCCCGGCGGGGCCGTCGGTGAAGAAGCCCTCGTCGTCCGGGCCGCGGTGGGCGATCAGGTCGTTGGCGCGCTTCAGCGTCTCGCGCGAGGCCGGCCGACCGTCGCCGTACACGACTCCGCAGATGCCGCACATTCTAGGAAACCCTCCAAGGGCGCCAGCGCCTCAAGAAATCCCGGTCCAGCTCGGGCAGGCAGCGCCAGCCCGTGACAGCGTACACCGCGCAGCCCGCCGCCGACAAGCCCGTCATGCCCGCCCAGGTCCCCGCGAGATGGTGGACCGGCAGGACGACGATCATCAGCGCGGCGCCGGCCACCAGCGCCGGGCCCAGCGCGTGCGAGAAGTAGTCGCCCCAGGTCATGCCCAGCAGGCGGTTGACCGCGCCGACGATGATCGCCGACGGGATGAGCTGGGCGGTCAGCGTGCCCGCGGCGGCGCCCAGGATGCCGAAGCGCGGGATCAGCACCGGCCACAGCGCCAGGCTGAGCAGGGCCTGCGCCCAGGCGGCGGCCGACAGCCACCAGCCGCGCTCGTGCGAGGCGGCGACCGGGTTCAGCGTGTAGGAGAGCAGTCCGACGGCGTTGGCGCCGACGAGCAGGCGCGCGGGCCACACGCCCTCGGAGCCGAAGCGGCCGCCCAGCCACAGCGACAGGAACTGCGGCATCATCGCGAAGAGCAGGACGTAGGCGGGGATCAGGAGCCCGGCGAGCAGGTGCGTGGCCCGGCAGTACATCTTGCGCACGTCGTCGGGGGCGCCGGCGCCGCGCGCGCCGCTGATGACCGGCAGGAGCACGCTCGACACCGAGGCCGGGATCACCTGCAGGCGCTGGAGTAGGCCGACCGGCACCGAGTACAGGGTCAGCGAGGCCAGCGCCAGCGAGCGCGCGACGAAGACCTTGTCGAGCTGGTTGGCCACGATCCAGGCGATCGGCCCCAGCCACAGCCCGACGCCGTACGAGAAGAAGCGGGAGAACGGCAGGCCGGCGCCGTGGCCGCGGCGCGGCTCCGCGGCCAGCGCGACGCGCAGGATCAGCGCCGAGACCGCGAACGACAGCGCCGCGACGCCGATGTACCAGAAGCCGGCGGCCCGCAGGCCCTTGCCGAAGCCCAGAAGGACGACCGTGCCGAGCGGCATCAGCGCGCCCTGGACCACGGTCGAGACGCCGTTCCAGTCGAAGCGCTGGAGCCCCTGCAGGCCCGCCTGGGTCCACAGCACGCCCGCCCCGAACACCGAGGCCACGGCCGCCGCGCGCAGGACGGCCAGCGCGGGGACGAACAGCGGCGCGGGGACGCGGAACAGGGTCGTCACCGCCCACGGCGCGGCGGCCCACAGCGCGAGCGCGCCGAACGCCGCCCCGCCCAGGTGCAGCAGCGCCCCGTAGCGCAGGGCCAGGGCCGCGCCCCGGCCGTCGTGCGCGGCGTGGCGCTCGGCGACGAAGTTGACCGTGGCCGAGCCCGCCCCGAAGCTGAACAGCTGGACGTAGTTGGAAGCGGCGAACATCAGGATGTAGAGGCCGTAGGCCTCCTCGCCGAAGCCGTGGACGATCCGGGGGATGAGCAGGAGGTTCGCGGCCGCGACGACGCCCTGGCCGACGAGGCTCCAGCTCACGTTGCGCGCGATGCGCGCCGAGCGGCTCATGAGGGACGATTGTCGCAATTCGCCCCCCTGTGAATAAAGTAGAATCGGCCCGCCATGGTCTGCAGAATGTGCCGGCAGGACCGGCTGACGACCTATCTGGACCTGGGCTTCCAGCCCCCGTCCGACGAGTTCCGCCGCAAGGACCAGCTCCTCGAGCCGGTCGTCTACTTCCCCCTCCAGGTCGCGCTGTGCGAGGCCTGCGGCCTCTCCCAGCTGACCCACGTGGTCTCCAAGGAGACCCTGTACCGCCACGACTATCCCTACGAGGCCTCCACC
>JACQBB010000430.1 GCA_016194625.1 Elusimicrobiota bacterium
CCCCTCCGGCGTCTTGACGACCAGCCCCGCGCGGCCGAGACGGTCGAGGGCGGCGCGGACCGCGCGCGCGTCGTATCCCAGGAGCCGGCCCAGGTCCAGCGTGCCCCAATCGCCGTCGTCGTTGGAGAAGACCTTGAAGCACCAGTACGCCCGCTCGTCGCCCTCGATGGCCTCGGCCTGCTCGTGGGTCAGGCGCACCTGACGCGCCTCCTCGTTCCTGCGCAGGGCTTGCCGCATCGGGGCGTCGTCCGGGATCGGCGACGGCCCGGGCGGGGTCAGGGCTTCGAGGGCCAGGGCGAGGAAGTCGTCGTCTTTAAGGACGGCCCGGAGGTAGGCCGTGACCGTCTCCCGCGCCCGGGCGTCCCCGGGCTTGGACTCCAGGAACGAGAGGACGGCCCGGACGAACGCGGGCTTCGGCATCGAACGGCCCGACTCCACGTTGCGGTACTGCGCGTAGGTACAGCCGAGGACGGGACGCCCGCCGACGGTCCTGTAGAAATCACGGGCGGACGGGTAGCCGGCCTCCCGCCGCGATGCGCTCAAGATCTCCGCGAAGCTCTTCGGCGCCGCGCCGGTGGTCATCGATCCCCCTTGCGCCTGCATTCTCACGCTTTCGCTCCGCGCTGTCAACGGGTCTGCGCGCCCCCTTGACGGCGCCGCCGGAGGCCGCTAAGCTTGGCCCATGGACAACGCCCCCGCGCCGTCTCCCGCCCCGTCCCCCGCCGCCGCGCCCGCCGCGCTCCCCGGAGTCGGCGAGGTCCTGAGCGCCGGCACCGGCGTCACGCTCGACAACGCCGGGCTCCTGTTCGGCCTGTGGGCGTGCACGGACATGCCGGCCCAGGTCCTCGGGCTGGTCGTGCGCACGATGACGGGGCTGGGCGACAAGGACGGACTGAAGAACGCGCTCGCCAACCAGGACTACGGCGCGCTCGGCGGCCTGGCCGCGGTCGGCATGGTCGGCCTGCTGACCGGCATGCTCGCCTACGCGGCGACGATCCTGCTGGCGGCGCGCGCCTTCCGCGGGCGCCCGGTCGCCCTGGGCGAGCTCCTCGCCGACGGGCTGGGCCGACTGCCCGCCCTGCTCGGCGCCTCGCTGGTCACGGGCCTGGCCGTCGGCCTCGGCACGCTCGCGCTGTTCCTGCCGGGCCTGTACCTGCTCGTGCGCCTGTGCCTGGCCGCCTGCGCGAGCTGCGCCGAGGAGAGAGGGGCGCTGGACTCCGTGGGCCGCAGTTGGGCCCTGACCTCGGGACGGCTGATGGACGTGGTCGTCTTCGTCTTCGCGCTGTTCATCGTCGGCCTGGTCGCGGCGGTGGCGCTGATGGCGGGCGGGTTCGTCCTGCGCCTGATTGGCGCCGTCGCCGGGACGGCCGGCACCGCCCTGGCGGGGCTGGTCGTGAACCTGCTCCAGTTCCTGGTGTCCGCGTGGGGCACCGCGTGCATGACGCGGTTCTTCCTGGAGCTGGCGGACCGGACGCCGAGCGCCTGAGCCGGCTTCAGAGCCGGTACAGCATCCAGTACACCGTCACGCCGGTGACGGACACGTACAGCCAGACCGGTAAGGCCCAGCGCGCCGCGCGCCGGTGCTCCGCGAAGCGGCCGTTGGCCGCCAAGTACAGCGCGCGCAGGATCATCGGCAGGACGGCGACGGCCAGCACGGTGTGCGTCAGCAGGATGGCCAGGTAGACCGCCCGGAGGAGCCCCGCCTTCTGGAAGACCACGTGGCCCGCGTGGGCGTGGTACCACAGGTAGCAGGCCAGGAACGCCGTCGAGGTCAGGAAGGCCGAGACCATCGTCCAGCGGTGCGCCTCGCGCCGGCCGGACTTGATCAGGCCCCAGCCCAGCAGGAGGAGGACGGCGGTCGCCGCGTTCAGCGAGGCGTTCAGCGCCGGGAACGCGGACAGGGGCATCAGCCGACCTCTTCGACCTCGACGGAGGCGTGCTTGCCGGACGACGGGACGGGGCCCGCGTTGAAGCGCGGCTTGCTCTTGGCGATGAACGCGCCCGCGATGTCCTTGAGCTCGTCGGCGTCCGTGATGTCGGCGGCGGCCACGTAGTCGAAGTACACGTCGGGCGCGGCGGCGAACAGGGCGGTCCTGCCGGGCTCGGCGCGGTCGTTCCAGTGGTCGTCGAGCGCCTCGTAGACGGACTTGCCCAGCGCCACGCCCACGAAGAGGACCTGCGGGTTCTTCTGCGCGTCGAAGGTCACGAACTCGTACACGCCGGGCTTGTGCGGGGCGTGCGAGGGCAGGGCGTCGGCCTTGAAGCGGTAACAGCGCTCCGACATCGCGACGCGGAACTTGCGGGCGCTCATCACGCCTCCTTCTGCGGCGTGCGCCAGATCGCGCGGCCGACGAAGAACGGCCCCAGGTTCGAGAGGTACTTGGAGGTCTGCACCGTCGGGCGCATCGTCTCGACCAGGATGGACAGCGGCGCCAGCTCCTTGCCGACCAGGCCGATGACGAAGTCGTTGTCGTTCTTGTCCAGGCCGTGGCAGGCCAGGCGGATGTCCATCGCCAGGCCCGCGTCGCCGAACTGGCGGCCGATGTTGCCGTGCTCCTTGAGCATGTTCATCTGCTCGGGGCGGGGCAGGGCGGCGAACTCGCCCTTGCGGCGCAGGGGGTACCAGATCGCCCACGGCCACGCCGGGTCGGTCACGACGCGCTTGGGGCGGTGCAGGAGCCAGTCCTCGAGCTTCGGCTCGTAGCCGAGCGCGTAGGTGCGGCCCAGCATGGAGAACTCGGGCTTCACCGCCAGGTCGGCGAACGGGCCGGAGTTCAGGTCGCGGCGCAGTTTGGAGAGCAGGAGTCCCGGGTCGTCGGACATCGCCAGCACGGCGACGCCGGTCGGGTCGTTGAGCTCCTCGTACAGCACGCAGTCCACGCCCGTGCCGACCAGGGAGTTGATGAGCTTGTGCGCGTCGCGACAGCCGGAGAACGCCGTCAACTGCATGAACAGGCGCTTGTCGGAGTACTGGGTGACGCCGTCCTTGGCGCCGCCCTTCTCGCGGATGTCGAGGGGCGCGGCGGCGGGAGCGGCGGCGGGGACTGCGGACGGCGCGTGCGGATGGGAGGGATTGGGCTGGGTCACGACGGGATTCTACTTCTTCCCGTCGGGAGCTGTCGAGCCGCCGTACAGCTGGGCCAGGCGCGTCAGGCCCGCGCGGCAGTCGTCGGCGCCGGCCGTGCCCGGGGTCGCCAGCTCGGCGCAGCGCTCCCAGCGCTTGCGCGCCGTCTCGTAGTCGCCCTTCTGGAAGTAGATCATCCCCTCCAGGAAGGACTGCGACGCGGCCGCGTCGTCATGGGCGCCGGACGTCGCGCGCGGCAACGGGGGGTGGTTCGCCGCCGCCGGGGCGGGGCCGAGCGTTTCGGCGCCGCGCGTGAGCGCCCCGCGGGTCAGCTCCAGTCCGGCCATGCAGCCGCCGGCGGTCTGGCCGGTGGTGACCATCGTCAGACAGCGCGAGAACTTGTCCGCGGCGGAAGCCAGGTTCCCCCGCTGGAAGTCGGCGACGCCCTCCAGGTAGGCCTGCTCGGCGAAGCGGTTGACCTCGGCCGGCGCGGCGACGCCGGACGCCGCGGTCGCGGCGGCCTCGGGCGCGGGCCCGGGCCGCGCGCAGGCCGCGAGGGCCAGGGCGGCGGCGGCGAGGACGGCTCTCACGGCTCGCCGTCGGCCGGGTAGGCCAGGCGCTCGCGCGCGACCATGCAGTCCAGGCGCTCGGGAGAATCGGGGCGGGCCATCGCCAGGCAGCGGTCCCAGGCGCGGCGCGCGGCGTCGTAGTCGCCGCGCTGCAGGAAGTCGACGCCGGTCGCGTAGGCCTCGGCGGCGGTCCACTTGGCGACCAGGGCGGACGGCGCGGACCCGGTCTCGCCGGCGGCGAAGCCCTGCAAGGACGCGCAGCCGGAGACGGCGGAGGAGATCAGGAGGAGCGTCGGCGCTCGGTGGAGCATGGCGGGAGGTTAGCTCCCGCGTGTTACGGATTCAAGAACGCCGGCTCAGGACAGGTGGCGCTCGACGGCGGCGATCAGCTCGCTCATCTCGAACGGCTTCTGCAGGAACAGGTCCACGTTCTTGGCGAGGAAGTCCTGCTGGGTCGCGGTGAGCTTGCGGCCGGAGATCGCGATGATCTTCATGTCCTTGGTGGCCGGGCTGGACTTGAGGATCTGGCAGACCTGGAAGCCGTCCATCACGGGCATCATCAGGTCCATCACGAGCAGGTCGGGCAGCTTCTTGCCGACCTGGACGAGCGCGTCCACGGGGTTGTTGGAGAGCTGGACGGTGAAGCGGTCCTTGTGCTTCGAGAAGCCCTTCTCGATGAGCCGCGTCATCATCGGCTCGTCGTCGAGGATCAGGATCGAGCGGTGCGGGTCGTCGATGTCGACGGGCACCGGCATGTCGTACTTCTTCATGAACGGCACCAGCTCGGACAGAGGGATGCGCCGGTGGCCGCCGGGCGTGACGCGGGCCTTCAGCTTGCCCTTGTTGACCCAGTTGATCAC
>JACQBB010000427.1 GCA_016194625.1 Elusimicrobiota bacterium
CCGGCAAGCAGTTCGACCCGAAGGTCGTCACCGTCCTGCGCGAGAAGTTCGCCGACATCCTCCAGGCCCGCGACGAGGAGAACCGGCGGATGGTGGAAGACGAGGGCGCCAGCCTCCAGCAGCACTTCCCGCTGCGTCCCACCGACGCGGACCACGTCGGCAAGCCGTCCTGACCCCGCGGGAGCGGCTCAGGCGGGGACGCGCGCCGACCAGGCGGCCAGCGCCGTGAGCGCCGCCGCGAGCCCGACGAAGACCAGCGCCGCGGCGCGCCGCCGCTCCGGCGTCGTCTCGTCGGCCTCCGCCGCGTAGCGTCCGGCCTCGGCGAGGCGGTCGAGCAGGCGGGCGGACTTCGGCGCGCGCCGGCGCCAGGCCTTGAACGCCGCCGCGCCGAGGACCATCGCGGCGACCGCGTCGAGACGGCCGGCGTTCCAGCTGGCCGCCGCGCAGACGACGGCCAGCGCGGCCAGGGCGGCGGTCCAATGCGGGCCTTCGAAGGGCTGGGTGATCCGGTCTCCGTCCAGGCCGCCGGCCGGCAATAGATTGAACAGGTTGATCGTCGCGGTCAAGTGGGCGAGCGCCCGCAACAGGCCCGCCGCCTCCTCGCCGGGCCGCAGGAGGGCGGCGGCCGCGCACAGGGCCGCGCCGGCCAGTCCCGCCGCCGGGCCCGCGGCCGCGACCAGGCACTCGACCCACGTGGAGCGCGGCTGCTCCTTCAGCGCGATGACCGCGCCGTAGAACGGGATGAAGATCGGCGCGCCGACCTTCAGCCCCAGCCGCGCCGCCGCCGCTCCGTGCCCGAGCTCGTGGAGAAGGATGAGCGTCACCAAGCCGAACGCCAGGCGCGGGCCGTACAGCGCGCCGTAGACCTGGACGGAGATCCACATCGTGCCGAGCGTCCCCAGCGCCGGCCCGAGCTTGAAGGCGAGGAAGAGGAGCTTGAGCTTGCCGGCCAGCAGCGCCCAGGCGGCGGGGCCTTTCGCGGCGGCGAGCGCGGCTCCGCCGCCGACGGCGACGGCTTTCCCCGCGCGGCCCTTCGCGGCGCCGGGGGCCCGGCCCGCGCGCTCGTCCTCCTCGAGGCGCCTAAGCCGCTGGAGCGGAGTTTCCTCGGGCATCGGCGATGGCGACGGCCGCGGGCTTCAGGATCCGCCACGCGGCGCTGAACGCCAGGAACACCCACAGCGCGTCGTAGAAGGTCACGATCCGCGGCAGGACCGAGAGGAAGAACACCGGCATGTGCGCGTCGAAGTATCCCGGGACCTGGTCGGGAGCCGCTCCGGGCCGGCGCGCGACCATCTCGCGGACCGCGTGCGCGACGATGAGGTACTTCCCCAGGGTCAGGCCGGACGCCGCGCAGGCGACCGCGATCCTCTGCAGGACCGGGCCCCGGCGCCCGCCGGCCGCGAAGCGGACCGCGTGGCCGACGGCCCAGCCGACGCCGACGGCGGCGATCCCGATCTCCGAGCCCGTGAGCACGCTCAGCGCCGCCCAGGCGGCTCCGGCGCCGACGGCCGCGGCCGCGCCCGCCCCGGCGGGGGCGGCCGTCGAACCGCTCTCGGCCTCGCGGGCGATCTCGGCCAGGACCGCGTCGCGGCAGGCGGCGCAGGTCGTCTTGCCGTTGACCAGCGCGGCGCAGCGGGCGCAGATCGCGCGAGCGCACAGGACGCAGACGGAGGCGGAGGCGGCGTCCGGCGCCGCGCAGCAGCCTCCGGACGGCGAGGGGGACGCGCCCAACGCGAGGTCTTCGACCATGGACGCAGTGTAGCAGGGGGCGTCCCGTCCGTCCAGTGCGCGTCCTGGCCGATACGGTGCGACTATGACACGCCGTGCCGGACCATATCGAGGACGACGAGGGGGAGCGGATGGCGAAGACGACGACGGCGAAGAAGGGCGACATCTTGGCGAAGGCGGCCGGACTGGGGCTGATCGGCGACCCCGCGCGCGGCCGGCCGACGCTCGGGTCGACCGTGACCGTCGCGATGTTCCGCGCGCTCCGGCTCGTCGGTGTGATGGAAGGCCTGGACGACACGCTCGGCAAGGACGCGAGCGCGCTGGTCTTCAACAGCGGGAAGCACGTGGGCTTCGCGCTGGGGAAAGCCGTCCTCGAGAAGTCGGGGCGGGACCTGGAGCGCTACGTCCACATGACGGCCGCGCAGCTCAAGGAGCTGGGAGTGGGCGTGATGACCGTCTCCGCGCTCAACCTCGCGAACGACTTCCTGAAGGTCCGCGTCGACGAGTGCATCACCTGCGCGGGGATGCCGGACATCGGCAAGGCGGTGTGCCACTTCGAGGGCGGGATGGTCTCGGGCGTGCTGGAGGCCTACCTCGGCGCGGGCAAGAAGGTCGTCGTGAAGGAGATCCAGTGCTGGGCGCTGGGGGACACGACCTGCGAGTTCGAGTGCCGCATCTGCTGAACGCCTGACCCGCGTTGGAGATCCGGCTCGAGGGCGTCGCGAAGGCGTACCCGGGGCTGCGGCTCGGTCCCGTGGACCTGGTCGTCCCTTCGGGGAGCCTGATCGTCCTCGAAGGGGCTAACGGCTCGGGCAAGACGACGCTCCTCGAGATCGTCGCGGGCACCGTCGAGCCCGACGCGGGGGAGGTCCGCCTCGGCGGGCGGCGCGTCTTCGGGCTCGCCCCGTCCGACCGCGGCGTGTTCTACGTCCCGCAGGTCCTCCATAAGTTCTGGTCGATGCAGCATCCGTCGCGGTTCTGCTTCATCCCGCGCCGGACCGTGCGGGAGAACCTCCTGGCGGCGGCGCGCGCTCCCGCGGAGGCCGGGGAGTGGCTCGCGCGTCTCGGCTTGGAGGGCTATGCCGATGAGACCCCGGAGCGGCTCTCCTTCGGGCTCCAGCAGCGGCTGGCGCTCGCGCGGGCCGTGCTGGCGCGCCCCGGCGTGATCCTCGTCGACGAGGGGTTCTCGTCGCTGGACCCCGGCGTCCGCGGCGGGATGTTCGACGCGCTGCGCGCGGTCCCGGAGCGCACCGGGAACACCGTCGTCTACGTCACCCATCACGCGGACGACGCCGCGCGGCTCGGCGGCGCCTCGTACCGGGTCCGCGACGGCCGCCTGTCACCGCTCGCGGCCGGGACGGGCGCCGGCGCGACGAAGGCGCGGCTCGCCGCGGCGTTCACGGCGCTCCTCGACTTCTACCGGGAGAGCACGGAGCGCGGCGGAGAGAGCGCCGGGAGCGCCGCCGTCGCGCGGGCGTTGGACG
>JACQBB010000428.1 GCA_016194625.1 Elusimicrobiota bacterium
CGCTCCGGCCCTCGCCGAGGCCTACCCGCCGCGCGCCGAGCGCGAGGAGCGCTCCGCGCGCTATCCGTTGGGCTGCGCCGCGGTCGCGGGCGCGGTGTGGGGCGTGGTCAAGCTCGCCGGCATGGCCGCGGGCAAGATGACCGCGGCGGCGCTGGGGACGCACTCGGCCGTCGCGACGGTCGGCGCGGTCGTGGGCGCGACCGCCGCCGGCGCGGCGCTGTTCGCCGTCGGCGCGTTCGGCCTGAACGCGGTCGTGGACCTCGCCGCGTTCGCGATCGCGATGCGCCGCGGCCGGGGCGTCACCGACGACGAGTTCCGCGCCGTCGTCCGCCGCGAGGTGATGGAGGGCCGGCTCGACCCCAACGCCGCGGCCCTGCTCAAGCCGTACCGCCCGCAGGGCCGCTGGTCCGACCTGACCTTCGGCTTCGCCGCGCGCGGCTCGATCTTCGTCCGCCCCGAGCTGGCCGCGACGCCGTTCTTCCTGCGCATGGTCCTGGTCCACGAGCTCGCGCACTTGAAGGCCTCGTCGACGCGCGGCCCGCCGCTGCGCGGCATCCGCGGCTTCCTCACCGCCTTCTGGCGCGAGGGCCGCGCGCGCGCCGCCGAGTTCAAGGGCCCGAAGGCGCTCAAGGACCTCAAGGTCCCCGCGCTCGAGCGCGCGATGCGCCAGGCGCAGATCTCCCTCAAGCTCGCCCGCCCCTACGAGATCCTGGTCGTCAACGCCGACACCGCCGAGCTGAAGGACCCGACGCTCTACGACGGCCTCTCCGCCGGGGCGGCGAAGGTCACCGCGCTCGAGGGCGCCGAGCCGGTCGCGGCGCTCGCCGCGGCGGCGGGCAAGGACTACCAGGCCGTCGTCCTCGGCGCTCCCGCCGCGCTGCTGCCGGCGCCCGCCTCGATCGACGCCAAGCGCCTGGAAGGCGCGCTCCAGCAGCTCGACAGCCTGTTCGTGCTCGCGACCCGGCTGGTGACGCGCCCGACCGGCTTCGTCGAGGGCTCGTCCGAGGCCCGCGCGTACGCCGACTTGGCCGACAAGGCCGCGCGCCTGCGCGCCGCGGGCTCGCCGCGCAAGGCGATGTCGGCCTTCGAGCGCGACGTGAAGAAGCTCTGGCGGCAGATCGCCGCGACGCGCCTGAAGGGCGTCGGCGTCTCCGACCTGGTGGACCGCCTGTACGGCGGCATGCGCGACCGCGGCACGGCGTTCCTGTCGTTCTCGCCCGAGGACAAGGGCGTCGTCACCTGGGAGCGCCTGCTGCGCTACTGGGAGTCGGCCGACGGCGGCCAGTTCCGCGTGATCCGCGTGGACCTCGAGACCGGCGGCCACATCCTGATGCTGCGCAAGATCGAGGCGCGCGTCGGCCTGTGGCTGCGGCCGGTGTCCGGCGGCGTCATCGAGACCTCGGTGCCGAGCGCCGACGAGAGCGAGGCGGGACGCGCCGCCGCGCGCGCGTCGCTGGAGGCCGCGGGCTACGCCGACCAGCTGGCGCTGTTCGACAAGCTCGACGTGTCCGTGCGCCACGTGTTCGGCGCCGACGTGGGCCGCCAGGAGGTCTACGTGACCGTCCCGCGCCGCCACGCGGGCATCATCCGCAAGCACGTGTCGGCGCGCTCCGAGGGCGCGGTCGGCGCGTCGAAGGCCGACTTCCAGCCGCACCTGACCGAGTCCGCGGGCCTGCAGGACGTGCCGCCCGTGTGGCAGGCCGGCGTCACCGGCCGCGGCGGGCGC
Organism: Elusimicrobiota bacterium; assembly: GCA_016194625.1. The sequence continues at coordinate 1,727 of JACQBB010000428.1, forward strand.
ATCATGTGGATCGACACCGGCGCCGACGCCACGCACGAGGACTTCGCCGGACGCCTGGACGTCATCGACATGGTCAACGAGGGCCCCGAGGACTGGGTCGGCCACGGGACGCACGTCGCGGGCATCTCGATCTCGGGCGGCGCGCCGTTCCTGGGCATGGCCTCGGGGGCCACCGGCACGATGGCCAAGGTCTTCTCGCGCGACGGCCAGGGCGCGTCCGACGGCGAGATCATGGGCTCGGCGTCGATCGCCCTGCAGAAGGGCTACGACGTCATCAGCCTGAGCCTGGGCAGCCGCGGCACCTCGGCCGACAACCTGGCGGACTTCTTCTCTCGGCTCACGCACCAGAAGAACTCGAACGGCGACTATCCGATCGTCTCGGCGAGCGCGGGCAACTCCGGTCCGTTCGACAAGACGCTGTCCCAGCCCGCCGCGGGCGCCGACGTGCTCGCGGTCGCGGCCGCGGCGAAGAGCCTGGACGACGGCAAGCCCGAGATCGCGTTCTACAGCTCGGTCGGTCCCGACGTGGACCGCCGCTACACGACGAAGCGCTGGCGCCTGAAGCCCGAGGTCACCGGCATCGGCGGCGACGTGACGACGAAGCCCGGCTCGACGAACGTGTACGAGTACGGCGTGTTCTCCGCCAAGTCGAAGGACTCCGCGCGCTCCTCGTCGGACCTGGCCGACGGCCGCCACACCGGCATGTCGGGCACCTCGATGTCGAACCCGGCGGTCGCCGCGATCGCGCTGCTGGTCAAGCTGGCGATCCGGACCGTCGCCGCGTTCTATCCCTCGGGCTTCGTCCTGGAGAACCTGCCGTTCGCGGTGAAGGCGATCCTGATGCGCTCGGCCCGGGACCTGCAGGCGCCGGTGTGGTTCCAGGGCGCCGGCCTGGTGGACGCGTGGGAGGCGGTGAAGCTGGTCGGCTCCGCGACCGGACGCGCGATCGGCCAGGGCCTGAGGAACTTCTTGCGCAACACCGTCGGCTCGGACCCCGAGGGCTGGGACTGGATCGAGCGCCTGAAGGCCGTCACCGACGCCGAGGAGCGCGTGTTCGCCGAGGCCCTGGCCCCGGCGGCGGCCGCGCCGGAGGAGGCGGACCCCGGCGAGAGCGACGCGCAGTCCGAGGAGGAGCCGCACGAGGACGTCGAGCCGCCGAGCGCGATGGCCGCCGGCAACGCCGCCGCGGCCGAGGCCGCCAAGCGCTTCGCCGCCGCCCGCGACCGCGAGCTTCCGGGGCTGACCGCCGCGCTGAAGGACCCGGTGTGGCTGGTCCGCCAGCGCGCGGCCTTCGCGCTGATGAACCTGCGCTCGCCCGCGTCCGCGATGGCGCTGGCCGAGGCCGGCCTGGCCGACGCCGACGCCCGCGTGCGCCAGATGGCCTTCCTCGCGCTGGCCGAGATCCCGACGCACGCCGTCGACGTCCTGCTGCAGAAGGCGTCCGCCGACCCGCGCTGGGACGTCGGCGTGTACGCGGCCTACGCGCTCGCGCGCCGCGGCGACCGCTCCGGCGCCGCGCGCATCGTGGCCGAGACCGCGAACGCCGACAAGCGCGCGCGCTACGCGTCGGTCTGGCTGGCCGGCCAGCTCGGCATCCAGGCCAGCGCGGCCGAGGCCGAGGCGCTGTCGGCCCGCGTGCGCGACCGCGCCGAGCGCGGGAACGTCCGCCATCTCGCCGCGGCGGCGCTGGCGAACCTGGCCGACGCCGCGCCGGAGGCGATCAGCGACCGCGTCGTCACCGACCTGCTCGACGCCGCGGGCCCCGAGAACATCGCGCTGACCCGCACGCTCGCCAAGTTCTTCCCGGTCGCCGTCAACGACCGCAACTTCGTCGCGCGCCTGCGCCGCGACCCGCTGAAGCCGATCGTCACCGACTGGGTCCTCAAGAACAAGGGCGCGCTGCAGAAGCCCGGCGCGCTCGCCGAGCTGGTGACCCTGCTGGCGCGCGCGGCCAGCGTGCCGCTCGACGCGCCGACCTCGACGCCGGACGCCTCGGGGGCCGGGGTGCAGGGCGTGGACCCCGCGCTGGGCGCGCTGGACCTGCTGGTGACGCCGCCGTCGGGCGCGCCGGCCGCCTACGCCGACGAGTCCGACCCCGACGCCCTGGGCCGCGCGTTCGCGGCGGCCGGTCTGGACGCCGCGGCGCTGGGCCGCATGGAGGCGTCGCCGCGCGCGGCGCTGCCCGCGGCGGGCGGCCTGTGGCTGTCCGTGCCGGAGCACAAGCTCTACGCGCTGACCCTCGCGCTCCAGCACAGGGGCTTCGCGGCGCGCGCCGCGCTGCCCGAGTACCCGCTCGCCGCCGGCGCCGCC
>JACQBB010000429.1 GCA_016194625.1 Elusimicrobiota bacterium
GACGAGCGGCCCTCGAAGCGGTCCAGGCCGGCGAGGAACGCGGCGAAGGTCTCCTGCACGACCTCCTCGGCGTCGGCACGGGAGAGGCCCAGGGCCAGCGCGCCGGCCAGGAGATTGGGGAGGTTCTCGTCCACCAGCGCGGTCAGGACCTCCGGCTTGCGCCCGCGCAGGTCCTCCAGGCTCCACTTGGTCGCGGCCATAAGATGCCCCGGATTCTAGCATTGCGCCGCGAGAGGCCGGCTGTAACGAACGACGCCCCTCCCGCACTCATCAGCAGGACCACAGGAGGCCCGCGCATGACCTTGATGACGGAACTCGGACTCGCCGCCGCCGCCGGACTCGCCTTCGCCAACGGAGCCAACGACATCTCGAAATCGATCGCGACGCTGGTCGGCAGCGGCGAGTCGAGTTATCGGAAAGCCGTCGTCCTGACGGCCCTGGCGACCGCGACCGGAGCCGTGCTCTCCTCGGCCTGGGCGGTCAAGATGACGCTGCTGTTCACGCACGGCATGCTGTCGCCGCAGGTACAGATCAACCAGCTCTTCGCGATGGCGGTGTTGGGCGGCGCCATCCTCTGGGTCGCCCTGGCCAGCCGATTCGGCTGGCCGGTGTCGACCACGCACGCGATCGTCGGCAGCGTGATCCTCACCGGCGTGTACACCTTCGGTTTCGATAGCGTGTTCTGGGCGAGCGTCACGAAGAAGGTCATCGTGCCCCTGTTGCTGTCTCCGCTCGTGGCCTATGGGCTGTCGATCCTTCTCTTCCGCGGACTGAACTGGCTCTGTCGCGAGAAATACTGCCTCAATTGCCACTGGTCGCACTGGATGAGCGCGATGGCCAGCGGCTTCGCGCGCGGGCTCAACGACACGCCGAAGATCGCGGCGCTGGGGTTGACCTTCTACTACCTGATCGACCCGGCCGCGGTCGTGGCTCCGCGCTGGTTCTTCCTGGTCCTGGCCGTCGCCATGGCCGCAGGAGCCATCACCATGGGCTACAAGACGACGGAGACCCTGGCCGTCAAGGTCACCGAGATGGACCACCTGGAGGGCTTCGCCGCCAACCTGGCGACCTCGCTGCTGGTGGTCGCCGGAGCGACGCAAGGATGGCCGATGTCCACGACCCACGTCGCCGGCGGCGGCATCATGGGCATCGGCGTGAAGAAGGGCCGCGGCTCCGTCCGCTGGGGGACCGTCGGCGAGATCGCCCTCGCCTGGGTCGTCACCTTGCCGGCGGCGGGCGGCCTGGGCGTGACGGTTTATTGGCTGATGCGCCGTTGCATGTGAATCGACCGGGAGGAACGATGAGACGCGCAGGTTCCCCCGGATGGAGGAGTCATGGAAGACAATGCCCTGACGTGCCGCCGCTGCAACATGAGCGAGGAATCCGGACAGACGGGGTGGAGGAAGTGCGACAAGTGCGGGGAGTCGTGGTGCCCGAAGTGCGCCCCGGTCGAGGACCGCTGCTCGAACTGCGTGGGCGGCGTCTTGAAGCCCGTGCCATGAGCGAGGAGACGACGAAGGCGTGGATCCGCATCATCGAACCCGACGCGGCCGAAGGGGACCTCAAGGCCGTCTACGACGCGACGAAGGGGAAGCGCGGCGCCTTGGCCGCCGTGCACAAGGTCCACAGCCTGCATCCCGAGACGCTGACCGCGCACATGGCGTTGTACATGGAGCTTCTGTTCGGACAGTCCCCCCTCTCGCGACGCGAGCGCGAGGCCATCGCCGTCGCGGTCTCGCGGACGAACGGCTGCGCTTACTGCGTCGCGCATCACTCCGAGGCGCTCGGGCGCTATGAGAAGGACGCGGACGTCATGGCGGCGATCCGCGAGGGCCGCTGGCGTGCGCTCGACGCGCGGACATCCCGCCTCTGCCGCTACGCGGAGAAGATCACGCGGGATCCGGCTTCCATCCGGGAGTCCGACGTCGCGCTCCTACGCGCCTGCGGCCTGGACGACCGCGCGATCTTGGACGCCGCGCAGATCGCCGCGTACTTCAACTTCGTCAACCGCCTCGTGCTCGGCCTCGGCATCGGGCTCGAAGAGAAGCGAGACGGCTATCGGTACTGAGAAGCGCTCATGACCGATCTACAAATCTTCGGGGACTCCGCCGGGGCGATCTCGCTGCTGCTGCTCGGCGTCGCCCTCGTCGCCTGCGGGGCGGATGTCTGTTGGCTCCGGTTCAAGCGCGGCGGCGTCAAGGAACGGCAGGCCGTCGCCCCGCGTCGCTGGTAGTCCGGCGAGTCGTCATCTTAGCACGGCCTCATCAAGGAGGGAGAACATGTCATTCAAGATCCACAGCATCGAGAGCGCGCCGGCGGGATCCAAGGCGATCCTGGAAGGGTATGAGAAGAAGCTCGGCTTCGTGCCGAACCTGATGGGCGTCATGGCGTCGAGCCCGGCGGCCATCGAGGGCTACGTCGCCCTGAACCAACTCTTCGAGAAGACCTCGTTCACGCCCGCCGAGCGCCAGATCGTCCTGCTCGAGGTCAGCTTCGTCAACGGCTGCGGCTACTGCATGGCGGCGCACACCGCGATCGCCAAGATGCAGGGCGTCCCCGACGCGGTCGTCGGCGCCGTGCGCGGCGGAGAGCCGATCTCCGACGCGATGCTTCAGGCGCTGCGCGCCTTCACGCGCTCCGTCGTCGAGACGCGCGGCTATCCGACCGAGGGCGCGAAGAACGCGTTCCTGAAAGCAGGCTACGGTCAGACGCAGATCCTTGAGGTCATCCTCGGCGTGGCCATGAAGACTTTGTCCAACTACGTCAACCACGCCGCCGAGACGCCGCTCGACGCCGCCTTCGAGCCGGCACGCTGGAGCCGGCCGCAGAAGGCCTGACGCGGCCGTCCGCGGTCCGGGGCGCCCGCCGGAGGGCGCCCCGGACCCGGAGCGGCCTCACCGCTCCAGCGGAGGCACGGACCAAAGGGTATCGCTGTCCCGGAGCACTCCGCGCCGCCGACGATGTAAAAGGCGGTCTTCCCCGAACACGCCGGACCGCAGGCTCAACAACGCGACCGGCAGCTTCGATTCGGCTTTCATCCGTCCCCCTTCAGGCCCGACATGGGAACGACGCGAGATTCCTGAGGTCGGCGCAACAGCTTGGCACCGCCGAGAGCGAGCGCCAGCACGGCGCCGGAAAAAACCAATAGACGCGGATCTCTCCAAGAACTGCCGAGGAACACGAAGCAGATCACGCCGGGCACGATCCCGACGAACGTGGCGGCCGCGAAGGCGGCGTAGCTCATGCCCGTGAGACCGGCGGCGAAGTTGACGACGTCGAAGGGCGCGAAGAGCAGGCGCAGGATCAAGACGGAGCGGAAGGCGTCCGCGCTCAACCGCCGCTCCAGGCCGCTGAGAACTCCGCCCGCCAGACTTTTGGTCCACTCCCGCCCGATGAGACGCGCCGCCCAAAACGCGACGCCCGCGCTGATGTTCTCGCCGACCAGCGTGAACAGGGTCCCGCCCAAGGGCCCCCAGATCAGACCGGAAGCGACCGTCATGAACGTCGCCGGTACGAAGGTCAACGGCCGGACGGCGAAGATCAGCACGTAGACCGCGGGGCCGTACGGCCCCAGTCCCGAGATCCAGGCGCGCAGCGCCTCGGGCCAAAGATGCGGCGGCACGCCGCGACGACGGAGAACCTCCCCGGTCGCCCCGGCGAACGCGACCCACGACAACCCGGCCGCGACCTTCGCTCGCCGCTTCAAACCAAGAATAGGCTGCCTGCCGGGGACTCACCCATCGGTGCCCCTCCTCCCGCGGGCTGGCGACCTAGGACGCTCATGCCGCCTCCTTCAACGGCTCCACTTCAAGACGGCCCCGAGCGCGGACTTGGCGAAAGGCGTCAGGCGCGTGCGGTTGTACGCGTCGCCGAGCTTGCGCACGGCCTCCGCCTGCGTCGGATAGGGATGGATCGTCGCCCCGATGCCGGCCAGCCCCACGCCGTTGTTCATCGCCACCGAGATCTCGCTGATCATGTCGCCCGCGTGAGAGGCGACGATGGTCGCTCCCAAGATCTCGTCGGTGCCGTCCTCGACCATGACCTTCACGAATCCCTCGGTCTCGCCGTCGAGGATCGCGCGGTCCACCTCGTCGAGCTTCTGCACGAAGGTCCGCACCTTCAAGCCCTTGGCCAGCGCCTCCTTCTCGTACAGCCCGACGTGCGCGATCTCAGGATCGGTGTATGTGCACCACGGGATCGTCAGCGCGCTGAAGCGCTTGCGTCCGAAGAACAGCGCGTTCTGGATCACGATGCGCGCCGAGAAGTCGGCGGTGTGGGTGAACTTGGGCGCCAGGCAGATGTCGCCGGCGGCGTAGATATTCGGATTGGTGGTGCGCAGGCGGTCGTCGACCTTGACCCCGGACTTGTCGTAAGCCACGCCGACCTTGTCGAGGTCCAGGCCCTCCACGTTCGGAGCGCGGCCGACGCCCACCAGGACCGCGTCGAATTCCTTCGTGCCGGAAGTCCCGTGCTTGCTCTTGAAACGGACCTTGCTCGCCGCGCCCGCGCGCTCGACGCCCTCGATGTCGGTGCAGCACCAAAACTCGACGTTGTCCCGCTCGATCGCCTTGCGGACGATCGCCGCCGCGTCCTGGTCCTCGCGCGTCAGGAGACCGTGCATGGCCTCGAACAAGGTCACCTGCGAGCCGAAGCGCGCGAAAGCCTGCGCCATCTCGACGCCGATCGGTCCGGCGCCGATGACGAGCAGGCGCTTGGGAAGCTCGGTCAGGGAGAAGACGGTCTCGTTCGTGAGGGCTCCCGACTCCTTAAGACCCGGGATGGGCAAGGCGACGGCCCGCGCGCCCGTGGCGATCACCGCTTTGGCGAAGCGGAGGGTCTTGCCGCCGACCTCGACGGTGTCGGAACCCGTGAAGCGACCCTGGCCGACGAACACGTCCACGCCCATGCTCTTGTAGCGCGCCGCCGAGTCGTTGGCGCTGATCTCCGCGCGCAGGCGGCGCAGCCGCTCCATCACCGCCGGGAAATCCACAGAGACGCCGCCCACGTTGACTCCGTAGGCTCCGGCCCCGCGCACCTGCGCGACGGCGCGGGAGGCGCGGATCAGGGCCTTGGACGGCACGCAGCCCACGTTGAGGCAGTCGCCGCCCATCAGGTGCCGCTCGATCAGAGCGACCCTGGCGCCCAATCCCGCCGCGCCGATGGCGGTGACGAGGCCGGCCGTCCCTCCCCCGATCACGACCAGGTTGTACCGCGCCGCGGGCTCGGGATTCACCCAATCCGGGGGGTGGACGTTGGAGAGGAGCTTGCGGTTGTGCTCGTCCAGGGGACGGATCGACTCGGCGACGGGTTCTTCAGACATTCAGCTCTCCTTTCGACTCGTCGTGACCTTGGCGGACAGCGCGCGCTTGGCCGTCCGCCCGACCAGCCACGCGGCGACGGCGGTGGCCGCCAGGCCCGCGGCATACAACGCCCACTCGGCGGGCGTCCGCGCGCGCGAGCCGCCTCGCGCCGCCTCGCCGGCCGCGGCGCCGAGAGAGACGTATAAGAACGTCCCGGGCATCATCCCGATCCAGGACGCGAGCGTGTACTCCCCCGCGCCGACCGTGGTCA
>JACQBB010000406.1 GCA_016194625.1 Elusimicrobiota bacterium
AGGGCCGCGGAGGCTTCCGCATGGGCGTCGCCGCCTATCCCGAGAAGCATCCCGAGGCCGCCTCCCCCGAGGACGACCTCGCGCACTTCGTCGCGAAGACGCGCGAAGGGGCGGACTGGGCGATCACCCAGCTCTTCTTCGACGCGCGCGACTACTTCGCGTTCGCGCGCCGCGCGCGCGAGGCCGGCGTCCGCCTGCCGATCGTCCCGGGGATCATGCCGGTCACCGGCTACCCCCAGCTCAAGCGCTTCACCGGGCTGTGCGGCGCGACGATTCCTCCCGAGCTCGACGAGCGCCTAGCCGCCGTCCAGCACGACGCCGAGGCCGTCGCGGGGATCGGCGTCGAATGGGCGACGCGCCAATGCCGCCTCCTGCTGGAGGGCGGCGCGCCGGGCATCCACTTCTACACCCTCAACCGCTCGCGCTCCACGGCCGAGATCCTCTCGCGCCTGCGCGCCGGATGAGCGCCGCGGCGCTGGTCGCGCTGGCCCTCGCGGCCTCCGCCCGCGCCGCCGAGCCGCCCGCCGCCTCGACCGCGCCCGTCGTCTCCGCGATCCGCGTCGAGCGGAGCAACGTCTTCGACCCGCGGGTGCCCGGCGAGGACTGGTGGCCGTTCCGCATCGCCGACCGCATCCACGTCGTCACGCGGGAGCGCGTCGTGCGCGACGAGCTCCTGTTCGCGCCGGGCGAGCGCTGGAGCGCCTTCAAGGCGCTGGAGTCGGAGCGCAACCTGCGCGCCAGCTACCCGTTCCGCCGCGCCGAGATCGTGCGCGTCCCCAACCCCGACGGGACCGTCGACGCGGTCGTGCGCACGCAGGACAGCTGGACGCTCAATCCGCGGCTCGGCATCGGCACATCGGGCGGGCAGAGCACGGTCTCCTACGGCGTCGAGGAGGGGAACCTGTTCGGCCTCGGCAAGTCGATCTCGTACGGCCACTCCCAGGGCAACTCCACCGCCGGCCCGCAGCGCAGCGACTCGTTCGGCTACGGCGACCCGCGCTTCCTGGGCACGCGCCTGGCGCTGGGCGGGGGCTTCTCGCGCACGCAGGACGGCCGATCGGGCGGCGTGAGCCTGGCGCGCCCGTTCTACTCCCTCGACACGCCGGCGGCCGTCTCGGCCTCGTGGAGCCTGACGAACGCGGTCGGAACGGAGCTGCGCGACGCGTCCGAGTACTCGCGCTACTTCCTGCGGCGGCGCGTCGTGGACGCGGCCTACGGCGTGAGGCTGGAGGCGGACCGCTGGTTCGTCCAGCGCGTCGAGGCCGGCTGGTACGAGGACAAGGCCGACTTCCGCCCGACCGGCGTCCCGCCGGGGACGCTCCCGGGCACGCTCCCCGCCAGCCGCCACCTGTCCGGCCCGACGGTCGGCTACTCGTGGATCCAGCCCGACTACATCAAGGCGACCTACATCGACCGCATGGAGCGCGTCGAGGACTTCAACCTGGGCAACGAGCTGCGCCTGCGCACCGGCTACATGGCGCGCGGCACCGGCTCCGACCAGGACCGCTGGATCTTCAACGCGTCCGACAGCCAGGGCGTGCGCCTGGGCGAGGACCGCTTCGCGCTGGCCAAAATCGAGGTCAGCGGACGCCTCTTCGACAACAAGTGGGAGAACGGCCTGGCCGCCGCGAGCGCGAACTTCTACTGGAAGAACTACTTCTGGTCGCGCGGCCGGACCTTGGTCTTCCACGCCGAGGCCGCCCAGGGGCGCCGGCTGGACCTGGAGAACCAGATCGTCCTGGGCGGCAGCAACGGCCTGCGCGCCTACAAGAACGACAGCTTCGTCGGCGGGCGCTCGATCCTGTTCAACGCCGAGGACCGCTTCTTCTTCGAGGGGGAGTGGTTCCACCTCGTCCGCTTCGGCGGCGCGGTGTTCTTCGAGTCCGGCACCGTCGTGCCCGAGGGCAGCGGCTTCTCGGCGCCGCGCTTCCGCAGCGACCTCGGCGTCGGCCTGCGCGGCGCGTCCACGCGCTCGACCTCGGGCGGCGTCGTCCGGCTGGACCTCGCCTACGCGCTCAACGGCGGCCCGGGCGGCTCGCGCGTCATCGTCTCGCTGCGCGCCGGCCAGGCGTTCGGCTTCGGCGCCAGCACGGCGCGCGTCTCCGCCAGCCCCGGCTCGCGCCTGTGAGGCCGCCGGCCTTATTTGCTAGGATTCGGCCCATATGAGGAAAGCCCTCTTCCTCGCCGCCGCGGCCGCGACGCTCTCGGCCTGCGCGTCGACGATGGACCGGGTCGCCCTGAGCTCCACGGCCGGCCTCCTCGAGCGCGGCCGTCCCGCGGCCCTCGAGGAGCCCGACTACCAGCTCGCCAAGGACGCGATGCCGGCGCAGCTCAAGCTGGTCGAGTCCCTGATCGCCGCGTCCCCGGACGACCGGCGCCTGCGCCGGCTGGCGGCCGAGGGCTTCGCCGGCGGCGCCTTCCTGTTCCTCGAGGACTCCGAGCCCGCGCGCGCCAAGGGCCTGTACCTGCGCGGCCGCGACCACGCGCTGGCCGCGCTCGCCCTCAAGCCCGCCTTCGCCGGACTGGCCTCCGAGCCGCTCGACGCCTTCGCCGCGGCGCTGAAGTCCGCGACGGCCGACGACGTCCCGGACCTGTTCTGGGCCGGCTTCGGCTGGGGCGGCTTCGTGAACCTCTCCAAGGACGACGCGGCGGCCCTCGCCGACCTGCCGAAGGTCGTCGCGCTGATGGAGCGCGTGCGCGAGCTCGACCCCGCCTACCACTTCGCCGGCGCCGACCTGTTCTTCGGCGTGTACTACGCGTCCCGTCCCGTCCTGCTCGGCGGCGACCCGAAGAAGGCCAAGGACGCCTTCGAGCGCGCCCACAAGGCGACGAAGGGCGACTACCTGATGACCCACGTCCTCGACGCCCGCTGGTACGCGGTCGCGGTGCAGGACCGGGAGCTGTACACGCAGCTGCTGAAGAAGGTCCTCGACTCGCCGTCGGGCCGCCTGCCCGAGGCGCGCCTGACCGACGAGGCCGCCAAGCGCAAAGCCGCCGCATATCTGGAGAAGACCGATGACCTGTTCTGAGCTCGTCCTCGCCGCCGCCCTCCTCCTCGCCGCCGCGCCCGCGCGCGCGCAGGAGACGAAGGCGATCAAGTTCGCGACGCTCGCCCCCGAGGGCTCGACCTGGATGAAGGTGATGACCGACCTCTCCAAGGACCTCGAGGCGAAGACCGGCGGCAAGCTCAAGTTCAAGTTCTATCCGGGCGGCGTCTCCGGCGACGAGAAGGACGTGGTCAAGAAGATCCGCATCGGCCAGCTGCAGGCCGGCGGCTTCACCGGCGTCGGCCTGGGCGAGGTCGCGCCCGACGCGCGCCTGCTCGACTCGCCGTGGCTGTTCCGCTCGCGCGCGGAGCTCTCCCACGTGCGCGAGAAGTTCGCCAAGGAGTTCGAGGCCTCGGTCGAGAAGGGCGGCTTCGTCGTCCTCGGCTGGACCGACCTCGGCTCGGTGTACGTGTTCAGCAAGAACCCGATCGGCGGCCCCGACGACATGAAGAAGGCGAAGATGTGGGTGTGGGAGGGCGATCCCATCCCGCAAGCCGCCTACAAGGCGCTCGGCGTCAGCCCCGTCCCGCTCTCGGTCGTGGACGTGATGCAGTCGCTGCAGACCGGGATGATCGACGCGGTGTACGGCCCGCCGCTGGGCGTGGTCGCGCTCCAGTGGTTCCAGCGGGTCAAGAACATCTACCCGGTGCCGATGGCCGAGTCCACCGGCGCGGTGATGATCTCCAAGAAGTTCTTCGACGCGCTCCCCGCCGACCAGCGCGCGGCGCTCGTCGAGCTGTCGGCCAAGCACCTGAAGCGCCTCAACCAGCTCACCGACGCGGAGAACGACAAGGCGCTCGAGTCGCTGAAGGCGCAGGGCCTGACCCTGACCGCCAAGCCCGGCCCGGAGACGCTGAAGCGCTACGAGGAGCTCGGACGCGCGGCCAGCAAGGACCTGTCCGGCCGCGTGTACGACCCGAAGCTGCTCGACTCCGTCGAGAAGGAGCTCGCCGCCTTCCGTGCGCGCAAGACTGCGAAGGGCTGAGGACGCCCTCGCCGCCGCCGAGGGCGCCGCTCTCGTCGCGCTGCTCGCCGTGATGGTGACGCTCGCCTTCGCGCAGGTCGTCCTGCGCCGCTTCGGCGTCGGCCTGCTGTGGGGGGAGACGCTCCTCAAGCAGCTGGTGATGTGGACGGGCTTCCTCGGCGCGGCGCTCGCCGCGCGCTCCGAGAAGCACTTCGCCTGGGAGGCCGCGCACCTGGGCACCCCCGAGTCCCTGCGCGCCCCGCTGAGGGTCGTCGCCTCGCTGGCCGGCGCGGCGGTGTCGGCCCTGCTCCTGCAGGCCGCCTGGCGCTACGCCGCCGACGCGAAGGCCGCCGGCGAGGTGCTGATGAGCGTCGGCTCGGTCGAGGTGAAGGCCTGGATCGCGGCCGCCGGCATCCCGGCCGGCTTCGCGCTCGTCGCCGTCCACATGCTGTTCAAGGCCGCCGACGCCGCCCTGGAGGCCGCCGCGCGATGACCGCCCTGCTCCTGCTCGGCTTCGCGGCGCTGGCCGCGGCCGGCGCGCCGGTGTTCGCGCTGATGGGCGCGCTCGCGCTGTGGCTGTTCCACGGGGCCGGCATCGAGTCCACGGCCGTCATCATCGAGCTGGCGCGCCTGGCCAGCCTGCCGTCGCTGATCGCGATCCCGCTGTTCACCTTCGCCGGCTACGTGCTGGCCGAGAGCGGC
>JACQBB010000055.1 GCA_016194625.1 Elusimicrobiota bacterium
GGGCAAGATCTACCCCGAGGCGCTGGGCGAGATGGAGAAGGGCATCACGCTGATGGAGTGGTTCGCCGGCGAGGGCCTGCGCCTGGGCGGCGTGACCATGCCCTCGGAGCTCCCGCAGAACCTGCTCTACACTTTGCGCCAGCCGCTGGGAGTCGTGTCCATCATCACGCCCTGGAACTTCCCCTGGGCCATCCCGGTCTGGAAGATGTCGCCGGCGCTGGTCGCGGGCAACTGCGTGGTGTTCAAGCCGGCCTCGCTGGTCCCGGCGATGGCCGTCGAGATCGTGAAGATCTTCGAGGAGGCGGGCCTGCCGCCGGGCGTGCTGAACCTGGTGCTGGGCTCCGGCTCCGCCATGGGCGACGTCCTGGTGGAAGAGCCGCGCATCAAGGCGGTCTCCTTCACGGGCTCCAACGAGATCGGCAAGCGCGTGCACACCATCGCCGGCGCGCGCGGCATCAAAGTCACCTGCGAGATGGGCGGCAAGAACCCGGCCATCGTCTGGGGCGACGCGGACCTGGGGCTCGCGCTGGGCGGCATCATGAAGGGCGCGTTCGGCTCCACCGGCCAGCGCTGCACCGCGACCTCGCGCCTCATCCTCGACGAGCGCGTGGCCGACGAGTTCCTCAAGATGCTGCTCGCCGAGGTCGCCAAGATCAAGGTCGGCGACGGCCTGGACCCCGCCGTGGGCATGGGCCCGGCGGTGGACGAGAGCCAGATGAACACCGACCTCGAGTACATCGAGATCGGCAAGAAGGAAGGCTTCAAACTGCTGTGCGGCGGCAAGCGCCTGACCGACGGCGACCGCGCGCACGGCTGTTTCGTCGAGCCGACCGTTTTCGACCGCGTGGACCCCAAGTCGCGCCTGTGGCAGGAGGAGGTGTTCGGGCCGGTGCTGGCGGTGGCCCGCGCCAAGTCCTTCGAGCAGGCCGTCGAGCTGGCCAACGACTGCCCCTTCGGCCTGACCTGCGCTCTGTACACGCAGGACCTGACGCTGGCGATGCGCTTCATCGAGCAGATCGAGGCGGGCATGGTCCACGTGAACAGCCCGACGATCGGCGGCGAGGCGCAGGTGCCCTTCGGCGGCGTGAAGGGCTCGGGCGTGGGCGAGCGCGAGATGTCGAAGGAAGGCCTGCACTTCTTCACCGAGCTCAAGACCGTCTTCCTCGACTACACCGGCGCCACGCGCAAGTCCAACATCTACTAGACCCCATGGACCCGCTCATCGCGGCCGTCGGCGGCGTGGGAGGACTGCTCGGCGCGGCGCTCGCGCACGTGCTCACCGTCGTCTGCGACCGTCTCGGCTCCGAGTCGTGGCTGCGCGGCCCCTACGGCCCCCAGTTCTTCAACGTGGCGCTGTACACCGGCGTGTTCTACGGCGCCATCGGCTGGGCCGCGCTCCGGCGTCCCAAGGGCGCGGCGCTGGGCTTCCTAGGCTCGTTCCTGGGCATCCTGGTCCCGATGTTCGTCCTGACCCGCTACGGCGGGTGGGGGATGCCGCGCGAGGCCAACATGGTGACGACGCAGTGGCAGATCGCCACGCTGGTGGTCTACATCGTCGCCATCTGGGGCACCATCGCGGGACTGGGCGCGCTGGGCGCGCGCGGGCCGCGCGGACGCGGCGCGGTCGCGGCGGTGCTGGGCTCGCTGTCCGGCTACGCGGTGCTGACCGTCCTGATCAAGCTCGCCCCGACCCTCATCAAGGCGCCGTGGAACCCGACCTCGTTCCTGCCGCCGCCGGTCAACCTTCTCGACGGCCTGCTCAACGGAGCCGGCCTGTGCCTCGCCCTGTCGCTCGAAGACAAGCTCCCCTGGAGGACCTCATGAAGACCAAGACGCCCGCCGCCGCCAAGAGCAAGGACCTGCCCGTCGCCGACAGCCTGGCCCTGCGCCACCGGCACGTCCTGCCCCTGCCCGGGCCGATGTTCGCCAAGCCCATCCAGATCGTCGAGGGGCGCATGCAGCACCTCTACGACGAGAACGGCAAGGAGTACCTCGACGGCTTCGCGGGCGTGGCCACGGTCCAGATCGGCCACAGCCATCCGCACTTCGTGAAGGCGCTCAAGGACCAGATCGACCGCCTCCAGCACGCGCCGCCGCTGTACGTGCACCCCGGCGTGGGCCAGTTCGCCAAGCGCCTGGCCGACAAGGCCAAGACCGTGAACCCGGACATGGACTGCGTGTTCTTCACCAACTCCGGCTCCGAGGCCAACGAGATGGCCGCGTTCCTGGCCAAGAACCACACCGGCCGCCACGAGTTCGTCGCGGTCCAGCGCTCCTACCACGGGCGCACGAACATGACCGTCTCGGTCTCCGGACAGAGCACCTGGCGCAACATGGCGCCGTACGCGCCCGGCGTGTCCTTCGCGCCGACCGACTACGCCTACCGCCACGAGGGCAGCAAGGACGAGAGCACCTCGGCCGCGCTGAAGGGCCTGGCCGAGGTCCTCAAGACCTCCACCTCCGGCAAGATCGCCGGCTTCTACGCCGAGACCATCCTGGGCGTGGGCGGCATCATCGTCCCCGGCAAGGGCTATTTCGCGGAGGCCGTGGAGCTGGTCCACAAGCACGGCGGCCTGTACATCTGCGACGAGGTGCAGACCGGCGTGGCGCGCACCGGCGACCACTTCTTCGGCATCAAGCACTGGGGCGCGCGTCCCGACGTCCTCGTGATGGCCAA